>CAJMAO010000024.1 GCA_905211345.1 uncultured Prevotella sp. | reverse complement strand
TGCGACCTCCAGGTTATGAGCCTGGCGAGCTACCAACTGCTCCACTCCGCGATGTAATAAACCGTTGCGCATCATTTCTGATTTGCGTGTGCAAAGGTACAACTTTTCAATGAACTACGCAAACTTTTATCATGTTTTTTATCATCACATACTAAAAAAATAGCTAAAACGCCATATTCATATAACAATAAACAAGTTTTTACTGGCAGATTCATTATCTGATAAAATATTTTGCCGTATCAAATAAATTTGATACTTTTGCACACGACAAACCGAATGTGCAAAAGTTACAAAGAAGGAGAACTGTCAAAATGTCCATATCAAAGACAAGGCAAAAATTAGTAGACGTAGCCCGGCAACTATTTGCAAAAAACGGGCTCGAAAATACTACTATGAATGATATAGCACGCTCATCTGGCAAAGGGCGAAGAACTCTATATACCTATTTTAAAAGTAAAGAAGACGTTTATTACGCCGTTATAGAATCGGAACTGGAACGGCTGTCAGACAAGATGGATGAAGTAGCCGCAAAAAAGATACGCCCACAAGACAAAATTATTGAATTGATATACACCCACCTAAACATGATTAAGGAGACTGTGATGCGCAACGGAAATCTGCGTGCGGCCTTTTTCCGAAACATCTGGATGGTGGAAAAAGTCAGAAAAAACTTTGATGAGGACGAAATTGAACTTTTCCGCAAAGTCTACGCCGACGGAAAAGCCGATGGTGAATTTGACATCGACAACGTAGAACTTGTGGCCGACATAACCCATTATTGCATTAAAGGACTTGAGGTGCCGTTCATCTGCGGCAGGCTTGGTCATGGTATGACCCCTGAGGCAAGCAAACCGCTCGTAGCAAAGGTGGTATACGGCGCACTGGGGAAGTCTATAACAAAATAAATAAATTCTCAATCTGTGTATATACATAAAAGTTTCATTTAAAATAAAAACAAACTAAAAATGGGATTATTATCAGGTAAAACCGCCCTTATCACAGGAGCGGCGCGCGGTATCGGTAAAGCTATCGCGCTAAAATTCGCCGAAGAAGGCGCCAACATCGCATTCACAGACCTCGTAATTGACGAAAACGGCAAAGCCACAGAAGCAGAAATCGCCGCAAAAGGCGTAAAGGCAAAAGGTTACGCCAGCAATGCCGCTGATTTCACTCAAACTGCAGAAGTTGTAAACCAAGTAAAAGAAGATTTCGGATCAATAGACATTCTCGTAAACAACGCCGGAATTACAAAAGACGGACTGATGATGCGTATGACAGAATCACAGTGGGATGCTGTTATCGCAGTCAACCTGAAATCGGCGTTCAACTTCATCCACGCCTGCACTCCTATAATGATGCGCCAAAAGAGCGGAAGCATCATAAACATGGCATCAGTAGTAGGTGTTCACGGCAATGCCGGACAATGCAACTACGCCGCATCTAAAGCTGGACTTATAGCACTTGCGAAGAGCATCGGACAAGAAATAGGATCACGTGGTATTCGCGCCAATGCCATAGCGCCCGGATTCATCGAAACCGCTATGACACAGGCACTTCCTGACAATATCCGCAAAGAATGGATACAGAAGATACCACTACGCCGCGCCGGCCAAGTAGAAGATATTGCGAACGTAGCAACATTCCTCGCATCTGACCTGTCTTCGTATGTCACAGGACAAGTAATACAGGTTGACGGCGGAATGAACATGTAATTGACAAATTAACAATTAAAAGTGAAAAATCCATTTTTGCTTATTTATTGATTAAATACCAAATATTGGATTTTTCACTTTTCAATCTTCACTTTTCATTTATAAATGGAAATCGTTTACGAAGACAACCACATAGTCATTGTAAGCAAATGCAGCGGAGAGATAGTACAAGGCGATAAAACCGGCGACCGCACACTGGCTGATAACGTTAAAGCGTATATCAAAGAAAAATATGCCAAGCCTGGCAACGTGTTTCTTGGAGTTGCGCACAGGTTAGACCGACCTGTGTGGGGGCTTGTAGTCTTCGCTAAAACATCTAAAGCATTGGCACGGCTCAACGACATGTTCCGCAACGGCGAGGTACATAAAACATATTGGGCTATCTGTCAGAATATGCCTGAAGCACCAGAAGCCACGCTCACCCACTGGCTGAAACGCAATGAAAAGCAAAACAAGAGTTACGCATACGACAAGGAAGTGCCGGGAACAAAAAAAGCCATGCTGCATTACAAGGTAATAGGACATTCAGAAAGATACACGTTAATAGAAATCCAGCTGCTCACCGGCCGCCACCATCAGATACGATGCCAGTTGGCAAAAATAGGTTGCCCAATAAAAGGCGACTTGAAATACGGCGCACGCCGCAGCAATCCTGACGGCAGCATATCATTGTTAGCACGCAGTGTAGAGTTCATACACCCTGTATCTAAAGAAAAAATATACGTTGAAAGTCCTGTTCCCAACGACAATTTATGGCACGCGATAATGCCATAAATAAAAATCCATACATAATCATATTTGAGGATTCTGTTATTAAAAAAAGCGCATCTACCCTACATATATAAATAAAAAGACAGGATTGCATCGTTTTTGTCGGCAAAACGTTTCTCGTTTTCCAAAATAATTGCTTTCTTTGCATAATTACTAAAAAACAAACATTATTCAGTGCAAAGAAAGAAAACTATTAAGATAGCAATCAGCGTTTTGCTAGCACCAATATTACTAGTCATAATATTGGCCGTATTGATATACCTGCCACCCGTGCAAAATTGGCTTGTTAAACAAGTGGCGGCGTATGCGTCAAAGCAAACCGGCATGGAAATTTCAGTGGAACGAGTGAAACTGGCCTTTCCGTTAGACCTATGCGTGGAAGGCTTCAAGATTATACAACCAAACGACTCGCTGCCACAAATGAAAGACACTATAGCCGATGTTGGGAACCTTATTGTGGACGTACAACTGATGCCTTTACTGAAAAGCAACGTTGAAGTTGACGCTCTTGAATTCAATGACGTCAAACTAAATACCGCAAACCTTATTCACACAACCCGTATAAAAGGTAGCATCGGGCGGTTTTTCTTAAGAAGCCACGGTATAGACCTTAATAATGAGACTGTAAGAATAAACGATGCCACGCTGGCCGGCGCGATTATAAACGTGGAACTAAGCGACACGGTGCCACCAGACACAACTACAAGTACCAACAAATGGAAAATATCTATAGACAAACTTGATATTTCAAAAACAGGAGTAACCGTACACATGCCAGGTGATACGCTCCAAATAGCAGCTTATCTTGGTGAAACTGAAGCGAGAAACGGATTCTTCGACCTTTATTCAGGACTTTACCGCATACAACGGCTTGACTGGACGAAAGGAAAATTGGCATACGACAACAACTTTGAGCCACAAGTAAAAGGACTCGACGTAAACCACATAGACTTAAACGACGTTTCGCTCGGCATTGACTCGCTGTATTTCTGTTCGCCAGACTTAAAACTGTCATTGCGCAAATGTTCGTTTAAAGAGAAAAGCGGTATTGCGGTAAACAAATTCACCAGTCCAATAACAATGGACTCAACACGGATATACCTACCTGCAATCGAGCTACGCACCACAGAATCTCACCTTTCCGCGCAGTTTGCCATGGATCTTGACGCTTTCGATGAAAAGGCACCCGGCAGGATCAGTCTCAACGCAGACTGTGCAATAGGCAAACAAGACATAATGCGCTTCATCGGCGACATGCCGACATCTTTCATCCGCCGCTGGCCCAACCTTCCTCTAACAATGAAGGCGGCTGTGGCCGGTAACCTTAAGAACTTGAACTTCGGAAGCATAAATATAAACCTGCCTTCGGCTTTCAATATCAATATAAATGGAACTGCCGGAAACGTAACCGACACCGACAAACTACGAGCTGATGTAAAGTTGGACGTGAAAACCTACAATTTAGGTTTTATCAATGAAATGCTGAAAACGCAAGGAACATCAGTGTCTATTCCTAGAAACATTGGCATAAAAGGTGGCATAAGGGTTAACGGGAAACGATATTATGCCGACTTCACCGCAACAGAGAGCGGCGGAAAACTGAAAGCTAAAGGGTATTTCAACACGGGTAATATGAGTTACGATGCCGCCATATTGGCTGAAAATCTTGAAATAGGCCATTTTATACCCGGTAATACATTCGGAGACCTTACAGGAGGCGTAACCGTAAACGGACACGGAACAAACTTTATGTCGTCAAGAACTTCATTGAATGCTGCCGCTAAAGTTGAAAAATTCAGCATTGGAGAATATAATCTTGACAGTATCAGCCTCAACGCCGCAATGAAAAACGGAAAAGCCGACATCAATTTATATAGTGACAACCCTTTGGCGAAAGGCGATATTTCCGTAAAAGCAATAATGAATCCTGACATGGTACGCTCTACTCTCTCGGCCGACGTGAGATATGCTGACTGGTACGGTCTGCGTCTTGTAGAGTCACAACTGTCAACTTCGTTAAACTGCCGTGTCGACGTAGGCACCGACCTTAAGAACGTATTAAGCGTAAAAGGCATGATCAACGATCTTGTCATATCCGATTCAGGCCGTGTGTTCAAGCCCAACGACTTGATGGTGGACATCCTAACAAGCCGCGACACCACACATTTCATCACTGAATGTGGCGACTTCAAACTCCACTTCAACGGGAAAGGCGGTTACAAGAAGATTCTGAATAAAGCCCAAGCATTCGCACAAGAACTGTCGGCCGAATTGAAAAACAAACAAATCAACGTTCCCGAATTACGAAAAAAACTACCGTCGGCAAAACTTTACCTTACAACAGGCAAAGACAATCCACTGAGCAGGTTTATCGCAAGAAAAGGTTTTACATTCCAAGATGCCGACATCGACATTTCATCATCGCCTGTATTAGGTTTCAATGGCAGCGTAAAACTGCTTGAATTGCAAAACAGCAGCATGATGCTTGACACCATACGATTTAACATTGTTTCAGATTCGACCAGCTGTACTTATAACGGACAGGTAAGAAATAATGAGAAAAACAAACAATACGTATTCAACGCCTTACTTGACGGTTATATTTTCGAAAAAGGTTCAGGCGCCAACATAAAGTTTTACGATGCACGCGACAGTCTAGGTCTAAAACTCGGCTTCGAGGCTTCAATGGAAGAAAAAGGCATCAAAGTGCATCTACTTGCCGATAATCCTGTGCTCGGTTATAAAACATTCAGCGTGAACGAGGACAATTATCTTTACATGGGAGCCGACAGGCGCGTTTCAGCAAAACTGCAACTGATGGCGGCCGACGGAACAGGCGTACATGTATACTCTAACGACGAAAATACAGACGCTTTGCAGGACATGACTATCGGACTCAACAAATTCGATTTGGAAAAAGTGCTTTCCGTAGTACCTTACATGCCTGACGTTACAGGAATAATGAACGGCGACTTCCACATAATCCAAATGCCGGAGGAATTCTCTGTGTCTGCATCGATGTCTGTTGATAATTTGACATACGAACGCAGTCGTATGGGAAATCTTAGCACAGAGTTTGTCTACATGCCACAAAGTGACGGAACCCACAGTCTTGACGGTGTTCTAAACTGCAACAACAAGCAAGTGGCAGAAATAAGTGGCACATACAATTCCGAAGGCAAAGGCAATATCGATGCCGACTTGAAAATGGTCCGTATGCCTGTACGCCTACTCAACGGCTTCATACCTGATAGAATAATCCGCCTAAATGGGTATGCCAACGGCGAAATGGCATTAAAAGGCTCGCTAGACAAACCTCAGATTAACGGCGAAGTAAAATTTGACTCTTGTCACATGCGCAGTGCGCAATACGGAATAAGAATGCGATTCAGCGAAGAACCTTTGCGCGTCGTTGGAAGTAATCTGTTGTTTGAAAACTTCAAGATGTATGCAAATAATGACAACCCGTTGACAATCAACGGTAATCTCGATTTCTCCAATTTAGACGCAATGCGCATGGATCTGCGCATGGTGGCACGTAATTGTCAAGTAATCGACTCTAAAGAAAACCGTCGCAGCGTTGCGTTCGGCAAGGCGTTCGTCGACTTTTTCGGCACTATGCGCGGCCCGATGGAACATCTTGAAATGCTCGGACGGCTTGACGTTCTCGGATCTACAGACATGTCGTACATCCTCCGCGACACACCTCTGTCTACCGACAATCGAATGGACGAGCTAGTAAAATTCGTAAGTTTTGAAGATACCACCGCTACCGTTGTAGAACACCAGCCCATATCAGGTTTTTCAATGGACCTCACTATGAACATCGCACAAGGAGCGCATGTAATGTGCTATCTCAACGCAGACCACTCCAATTATGTTGACATCATGGGCGGTGGCAACTTGAGACTGCAGTATGGAATAACCGGTGACATGAGGCTCACCGGACGCTACACGCTCGACAGCGGCGAAATGAAATATTCGCTGCCGGTAATTCCGTTAAAAACATTCACCATACAAGACGGAAGTTACATTGAGTTCACAGGAGACCCAATGAACCCGAAACTGAACATCACCGCTACAGAGCGTACCAAAGCCAATGTGTCTTCTGGCAACAACGATTCAGGACGCACTGTAGAATTTGATTGCGGCGTGATAATAACCAAAACGCTTTCCGACATGGGGCTAGAATTCACAATAAGCGCTCCTGAAGACATGACACTTAACAGCGAGCTGCAATCAATGAGTATAGAGCAACGCGGCAAACTCGCCGTCACCATGCTTACGACCGGAATGTATCTGGCCGACGGCAACACAGGAGGTTTCTCAATGAACAATGCTCTGAACTCGTTCCTGCAAAGCGAAATCAATAATATTACCGGCAGTGCCCTACGTTCTCTCGACCTCAGTTTCGGAATGGACAACTCTACCGACGCTAGCGGTAGTACGCACACTGACTATTCGTTCAAATTCTCTAAACGTTTCTGGAACAACCGCATGAGAATCATTGTGGGCGGTAAAGTGTCAACCGGACCCGACGTAGCCAACCAAAACGAGTCGTTCTTCGACAATGTAACATTTGAATACCGTCTTGGCAACTCGTCTGACAAGTATGTCAAACTGTACTATGACAACAATGCTTACGACTGGCTTGAAGGCACTGTGCGTGAATATGGTGTTGGCTTCATCTGGCGACGCAGCCTACAACATTTCAAAGACATATTCCGCTTCAGCAACAAGGAACAGTTACCAAAATCGGTAAAACAGCCTGCCGACTCAACAAAAATAAAAAATAAATGACATTTTCATCAAGTTTTATCAACATAGTACGAAAGAAAACATGCGGCCTGATACCTACAGCCTGCATGCTTACAACCGTCATCATGCTTCTAGCCTCATGCTCTACCACAAAAAATCTGCGTGAAGGCGACCAACTCTTCATCGGTCTTGAAAAAATAAAATTCACAAACATCAACGACAGCATACAACCCGACCATTTAGCCTTGGCCAAAGAAGAAGTCGAGGCTTCACTGGCTACAGCCCCCAACGGTGCATTGTTCGGCAGTTCATACTACCGCACGCCGTTCCCTTACGGACTGTGGGTATGGAACGCCTTTTCAGGCTCTAAAAACAAGATAGCCCAATGGATAACGAAGACTTTCGGCAAAGCTCCCGTACTAATGCGTCAAGTCAATCCTGAGTTACGGGCTTCAGTGGCACAATCTGTTCTACGCAGCCACGGCTACATGAACGGAAAAGTAGATTTTAAAATCATACAACAGAAAAATCCCAAGAAAGCGAAAATTGGTTATACGGTTGATTTCGGACAACTTTATACCGTCGATACGCTTGAATATGTAAACTTTCCACAGACAGCCGACAGTCTCATCCGCCTCTCGCAAGGCGGCGCATTGGTCAAGACTGGCGATCCGTTGGACGCTTCAACCATGGATGCCGAACGCAACAGACTTGCAAACATATTCCGCAATAACGGATACTATTATTACCAACCCAGCTTCGCTTCATACCTTGCCGATACCCTTGCCTCCCCCGGCAAGGCCAAACTGCGTCTGCAAATGGCCGACAACCTACCAGCAATAGTCAAGCGGAAATGGTATATCGGCAAAATAACCATCGACCTGAGAAAGCAGTTCATGCAACAGCTTACCGACTCTTTCAGCCACCGCTACTTCACCGTAAGATTCTCCGGCCGTCGTCCGCCGATACGTCCGAGAATAATCCTCGCAGACCTTAAACTGCGCCCGCGCCAGCAATACAGTTACGACAAATACATCGAGTCGGCCAATAAAATCAACGGATCCGGACTATTTAATTCTGTTGAGTTCAACTTTACGCCGCGCGATACAACCGGACAATGCGACACTCTCGACATAAACCTTGCCTGCACGTTCGGCAAGCCGTACGACTTTTACATCGAGACCAACTATAAAAACAAGATAAACGGCCGCCACGGTCCTGAATTAGTGATAGGTTTCACCAAGCGCAATGCCTTCCGCGGAGGCGAAAAACTCGACATCAACCTGCACGGCTCATACGAATGGGAACAGGGAGGTAACGTCAACGGCTCCGGCGGCGACATGAACTCTTACGAATACGGTATCGACGCGTCAATAGAATTTCCGCGCCTCATCGTGCCATTTCTCAAGAGGCGGCGCTTCTTTACTACACCGTCCACACATGCTAAAATAGGTATGAACGTACTCAACCGCCCCGACTATTTCAAGATGCACACTTTCTCGGCAGAATGGACTTATGCTTGGCAACGCAGCGACCGCTGGCGGCACGAATACAGCCCGCTTACACTGCAATACCAGAAGCTCAACCGTACCACTATGAAGTTTGACTCGATACTCTACGCCAATCCATATTTGCAGACATCGATGCAAGACGTATTCATTCCGAAGATGCACTACACACTGACCTACAGTTCGGCCATGCGCAGCCGTAACCCGCTTGTATGGGAAACCACTCTTACCGAGTCGGGCAATATCCTGTCGCTCGGCTATATGGCGGCAGGCAAAAAGTGGGACGAACCTTACAAGCAGTTGTTCAAGAACCCTTACGCACAGTTCTTGAAACTGGAAACCGACATAAGCAAGACTTGGCAGTTAGGACTAAAGTCACAACTTGTAGCACACGCCAACGCAGGAATCATTTATTCTTACGGCAACAGCGAAAGTGCGCCTTACAGCGAGCAGTTCTACGTCGGCGGAGCCAACAGCATAAGGGCTTTCGCCGTGCGCAGCATCGGCCCGGGCAGCTACACAACAGATGTATCACGCTTGTCATATTTAGACCAAACGGGAGACATCAAGTTGCAACTCAATCTCGAATACCGTTTCAACCTATTCGGAAGCCTATACGGCGCGGCATTCATCGATGCCGGCAACGTGTGGGCCTTGCGTGACGACGGTTACCGCCACGGGGCTCAATTCAAGTTAAGGAACGTATTAAAAGAAATGGCTCTCGGCACAGGTGTCGGCATACGATACGACCTTGACTTTCTCGTGCTACGCCTCGACTGGGGTATCGGTCTGCACGTACCTTACGAAACTGGAAAAAGCGGTTTTTACAACATACCGAAGTTCAAAGACGGACAAGCCATCCATCTTGCCATAGGCTATCCGTTTTGACAAGCAATACGGGCTGCCAAGCATTATATGTTTGGCAGCCCGCATCTTCAAGATTCAGAATCAATGCTAATTATTATTTTTTTGCTAATTTAGTTTTGTATCCGTTTACCGTCACTATGTATACACCTGAAGGAAGGTCGCCTATATAAACAGATTTTTCCGAAGATGACTTAACGCAAGTTCCGCCAACACTGTAAATATTGATTTTGACATTGCCTTCTGCACTAACCTCTATCTTATCATCAACGTATACCACGGCTACGTCACCGCCTGCAACCGTTGTCACTGTAGATATACCTGAAGGAATATGCTCTGAATAATAATATGTGCGCCGTTGTTTCAGCCATCCGTTATTGCCGTCACCATAAAGGTCGTCTATTGTATTGATTTTGTACGGGTCAGTCCAACCTTCCGGGAAATAAGCGTCCTGTGAAGTTACATTGAAATCATAAACAACTTCCTGGCCTTTATTTGTCATCCATTCGCCGTTGCTCCAACGATAACTGTGAGACTGTACGAAAGTTCCGTTCTCATAAGCATAAACCACGCGCGTTGAATTTACCCATCCTTCTTCATCCTCAGGCTCTATCGCAGCTCCGCGCATGGCAGGAACGCCAAGCGGAGACAGTCCGCTACCACCATTCTTGGTTATCATTTCAATAGGTTGGGCATCGGCGTTATATGTGGTTTCAGTCATGATATTCGGCGTACGTTTACCGTCAACCCAGTCCCAGCCGGCCGACAAAGTCTGCAAGCCTTGCTCGTTATAAGCGTATTTGTACTCAAACAAGCTCTCACAGCCATTGCCGTTGTCAACTTGATCCAACAACCATGTTTTCTGGTTATCGGCATTGTAGCCATAATAAGTGCGCTGGTTGCGCAACTCGCCAATCTTGTTGCCTTCACCGTCAAACTGGAATGAAACGAACTCATACAACCCCTCACGGTTACCCTCGTCGTCATAAGTCCATGTAGTCGGGCTTGCGCTTACATACAGCCATCCAGTACTGTCGGGTTGGCATTTCCACGTCTCGCTCAGAATCTCGGCCCAATGCTCGTCGTATGTTTTACGACTCCTCCATGTGTATTTGTAATCACTTACCTGACCACACCACTTATTGCATGTGGCGTCCCAATATTTCTCCGACTGCCCTTTCAGGTAACCTTCTTCATAAAACTCGTTTACAAAGATATAGTACGGTTCCCATCCGGTGCCGTTCCAGTTAAAGTCTTCCTTAAAAGTCATACGGTCAGGGTTGGTACCTTCCTCATAATCGGGATACGGACCGTCAAACCAAATATAATCAGCCTTCGACGTGCCCTGCCACTTTGTACCGTCCCATTCGTACCCCTCGAAACTGGCCTGACGGTTCTTGTCATCGTAAGAAACGACATTGTGCACAGCCTGCACCCATTGGCCTCCCGTCCATGCGTAAACCATCTCGTCGGTCATGTTGCCACGGTCATCATATCCGTAAACCCCCTTCGACACGTTCACCCATTGGCCGCTTTCGTCTAACTGCTGTGTCAGCTGCTCTATGCCAAGTCCCTGCTCGTTGTACTTATATTCGTAGCGTACACCCTGTCCGCCGCTCAGTCCCTGCTGGCTGACAATCAGCCCGTCTTCGTTCCACTCGTAATCATACGTTTCCGTAGGCTCGCCCCATGAGTTGCTGACCGAGTCCCAATAATATATCCCGCGCTTGCTCTCTTTGCCTGCGTCGTTGTATTCAAACAACTGGCGTGTGGCATAGCCTATGCCATAAACATCGGTCTGAATAATTGAGTCAAGTCTCAGTTTCCCGCTGTTTTCTTGACCGCTTTTTGCCAACATTGGTGCAACCGGGCGCACTTTATTACGACTGATGACAGTAGTAAGCGTGCCGTTGGCCATGACATTTTTTGTCTGTACGGCTTGCAGTCTCGGTTGTATTACGGCAGTAAGAGGTTCCGACTGCGCCGTGCCGACCTGCGCCTGAGCCCCAACGGCCAACACGGTGCCTGCGATAAAAAGTAAACTTTTAAGTTCCATAATCCTTTATATTACAAATTGACAATAACATTGACAGGAAACAAAAATTGTAAAGATTGCTCCGTCAAAAATTTAAAAGCTGTTGCAAATATAAAAGATATGGTGACAAAATGCAACCTAGGTATATTCAAATTCTTGAATTAAAACCATTTTAGCCTTATACCCACACAGTCAAAAGCTAAAAATCAATGCTCAGACGGGCATTGTTGAGCATCACAGGCTGTTTCTTGCCATTCTCTGATAAAGCGAAGGAGTAAGACCTGTCATCTTCTTGAAAATATTCACAAACGTAGCATGTGACTTATAGCCAACGCTTTCGCCGACGGCCTTCACCGTGATATTGCCCCATCCTTCTGCGTCAGACAGACGCTTGCAAGCCATACGTATGCGGTATTCGTTGACAAAGTTGCTGAAATTTTTATTATAAGTGCCGTTTATGGCCTGCGACACGTATTTGCTGTTAGAGCCGACGAGTGCAGCCAACCGGTCCAAGGAGAAATCGTCACGGCAAAACTCCTCGCCGCCGTCCATGACTCTTACTATCTCTCTCGCCAAAGCCTGTTGTTGCGCATTGTCAAGATTGCTCGACCTGTATTTGCTGTCCGATTCCGTATCTCCGGCGGGTGTCGGTGATTCAAGATTCGCTCTCAGCCTTGCAACCTCGGCTTCAGCGCGCGAAATGCGGTCAAGGTCGTCGGCATGGCGCTTCTCCATGCTTTCCTGCCTGCCTATAAAGTCGTGGTTCAGGGCGTACAAGCCGGCGTAACTCTCGTTCAACTTGCGGTTCTGCCGATAAAGCACGGCAACAAACGCCGTCACCACAAGCAATGCCGCAAGCCCCAGCCCAATGGCGGCGCGCTGGCGCGATATGGTCTGCCGGTTTCTCTCGTGCATCAGGCGCAAGTCTGTTATCTCCCTGTCAGCCTTCCCCATTTCATACTGGAACTGCTCGTTCTTCACCCGCTCAAACTCACGCTGGTTCAATATCGAGTCGCTCACGGTAAGGTATTTTGCCTTATATTCCATGGCCTTACCCTTCTGTCCGGCAACATCATATATGGCGGAGGCGTCTTTCAGCATGTCTACGAAATTGTGGCTGATGCCGTGCCGCCCGGCCGTAAGCTCACACTTGCGCAGGTAATAAAAAGCCGAGTCGGCAAGTCCCATCTTGTCGAAAGCCCGGTAAAGCTCTTGGTACGCACAACATTCATATTGCGGGGGCAGCCCGGACTCAACGGCGTAACGCGCCAACCTGTGGAACGCGGGCACGGCCTTGCCATACATCTTGTACGCCGAAAATATAAGGCTGCGGTTAAACTCGTTCATAAAACGTGTCACGTTATCACCGCCGCCCTTCACCTTCAGCGACGCGTCAAGATACTTGCGGGCCTCACCCGGCTTACCGGCCGAAATGCTCAATCCCGTAAGGTTTATCAGGATTTTGCGCTCCGTTTCATCGTCGTCGTGCTCACGGCACGCATCCAGCCCTTTCTTATAATAGCCAACGGCGCGGCCGTAATCGGCAAACTGGGCATACACGTTGCCTATATTCTTAAGGAGCAAGGCGGCAGTGCCGTCATTGTCGCCTTCTTCGCAGAGCTTCAACCCGTCAACATAACGCTCTAGCGCACTTGTATAGTCGCCGCGGTGGTAATATATGTCGCCTGCCTTCAGGTGGGCCGAGGCGCAAGCGGCACGGCCCTCAGTGGTCAGCTTGCCTTCGGCGCGACTGCACACCACCATGTATAACACCATGGCCTCGTCGCTCTTACCTGCGGCCAAGCTGGCGTCGCCACGGCGGATTATGTCTTCCGAAGACAGCCGCGACACTTTATGTATAAGATTGGTGTACTTGCCATAATCGGCGGCTGAAGCTGCAAACACGTCTAGCAGCAACACCAACGCCATGGCAATGCGCTTATATAATGCAAGGATATTGCTGTTTTTTCTTTTCATTGATGCAAAATTAAGGCTTTTTTACTGAAAAGAAGAACTTTCGGTCAAGTTTTAACTTTCAGAAAGGCACAACAACTCTAACTTACAAACGCAAGCCGACACACATCCATCTTCCGCCCTTTTTTTGAGGTTTATTAGCAGTATAGGTAGTACAACAAATTCTGTTGGAGGGTGTGCCAAAATACGACGACACCCCTCCGTGACGGATAGACGAAAGTGAAACACTGAAAGGCGCACGTAAAGGCCGACAACACGAGGCGTTTAAGCCGTTAATGCGTGAAGGTTAAGCCGTTAAAACATAGCGCTTTGACAGCCTTTCCGACACGTGTTCAAGCCCGCGCGTAAAAGCCTGACAATCAATGGCTTTGCGAAAGGCCGTCTTTTAGCCTGCAAAAGGTGGCCTTTCAGCGTCCAAAAGACGGCCTTTTGGACGACAAAACACGGCATATTGAAATCCATCATCAATCCAAGTATAATTGAATATACAAATATTTGACAAATAAATGCCGCCGAATGTTACCGTATTTTAACAAAAAACAGTATATTTGCAGAGCGTAAAGGGATGTTGGCCGAACGGCTTTTACCACGCCAACATCAACAGCTGAAAAACATACTATATATATAATGTATAAACACAAGATATTATGAAACCTACATTGTTGCTTTTGGCTGCCGGCATGGGCAGCCGTTACGGCGGGCTGAAACAGCTCGACGGCCTCGGCCCCAACGGCGAGACGATAATGGACTATTCGATTTACGACGCGGTGAAGGCCGGCTTCGGCAAGATAGTGTTCGTAATCCGCAAGGACTTCGAGCAGGACTTCCGCGAGAAAGTGCTAAGCAAATACGAGGGCCACGTGCCCGCAGAACTGTGCTTCCAGAGCCTCGACGCGCTGCCCGAGGGCTTCGCCTGCCCCGAAGGCCGCGTTAAGCCGTGGGGCACCAACCATGCGGTGCTCATGGCAAAAGACGTTATCAAAGAGCCGTTCTGCGTGATAAACTGCGACGACTTCTACAACCGCGACGCGTTCATGGTGATAGGCAAATTCCTTGCGGAACTGCCCGAAGGCAGCAAGAACCGCTATGCCATGGTGGGCTTCCGCGTAGGCAACACACTGTCGGAGAACGGCACGGTGGCACGCGGCATCTGCTCGAAGGACAACGAGGAAAACCTAACCACCGTAGTGGAACGCACCGAGATAATGCGCGTTGACGGCCCGGTATGCTACAAGGACGAACAGGGCCAATGGGTAGCCGTGGAAGACAACACGCCAGTGTCAATGAACATGTGGGGATTCACGCCCGACTACTTCGACTACAGCGAAGAGTACTTCAAGACTTTCCTGTCCGACCCGGCCAACATGGCCAATCCCAAGGCTGAATTCTTTATCCCGTTAATGGTGAACAAGCTGATAAACGACAGTACGGCCACGGTGAAAGTGCTCGACACTACGAGCAAATGGTTCGGCGTGACATACGCCGCCGACCGCCAAGGCGTGGTTGACAGGATTAAGAAACTCATTGAAGAAGGGGTTTATCCCGAAAAATTATGGTAACGAAAACCCACCCCTGCCCTCCCGAGGGGATGTAGCTTGGCATGTATTGCCATAAACCCACAGCAATTAAATCATGCCGAAGACTTTTACATAAGCCGTCACACATCAAGCTCCCTCCCATTGGGAGGGTTGGGGTGGGTATCACTAAACACAAATGAACATCGACCTGCTTTCCACCGCGGAGCTTGAGAGGCTCCGCAATCTCATAGACACTTCAGATAAAATAGTGCTGTGCTGCCACCGCAGTCCAGACGGCGATGCCGTCGGTTCAGTCCTTGGCATGGCCGAATACCTGCGCGAACAGGGCAAAGTGCCAGTCATGGTGATACCTGACGCCTACCCGGACTTCCTGCAATGGCTGCCCGGCACGGAGCGCATGATCCGTTACGACAAGCACAAAGACTTTGCCGACGAGATACTGGCAGGGGCCGACCTGTTGCTGTGTCTTGACTTCAACACGGCCTCGCGCACCGACAACATGACCGAAGCCATAACATCGACACAGGCTAAAAAAGTGATGATAGACCATCACTTGAACCCCGACATGGACACGGAGCTGTGCATATCGCGCCCCGAGGCGTGCAGCACTTGCGAGCTTGTGTTCCGCCTGATATGGCAACTGGGCTGTTTCGAGACAATGACCAAGAAGTGCGCCGTGCCTCTGTACTGCGGAATGATGACCGACACGGGCGGCTTTACATACAACTCCTCGCGCCCGGAGATATTCTTCATAATAAGCCAGCTGCTCACGAAGCGCATAGACAAGGACAAGATTTACCGCAACGTGTACAACAACTACAGCGAATGGAGGATGAGGCTGACGGGCTACGTGCTCTACGAGAAAATGAAAGTAATGGCCGACTGCAAGGCTGCCTACTTCACACTGACGCGCGACGACCTGAAACGTTTCCATTACATAAAAGGCGACGCGGAAGGACTTGTAAACATGCCGTTGCAAATAAAGGGCACGAAACTGAGCATATCGCTGCGCGAGGACACCGAGAGGGACAACCTTGTGTGGGTGAGCCTGCGCTCGGTCGACGACTTCCCATGCAACAAAATGGCCGAACTTTACTTTAACGGAGGCGGCCACCTCAACGCTTCCGGCGGCAAGCTGGAGTGCGGAATAGAAGAAGCCGAGGCGCTGACACGCAAAGCCATAGAGGAATTTAACAAATAACACTAAAACGATGAAAGCCGTAAGCTGTCGTAGCTTACGGCTTTCATTTCACCTTATATTTATCAGTTTGTGCGTCTGCAACGACAAACGCCACTTAGGATGAGCCAAACAATAGTCGACGGCGGCCTTCAATATGCGTGCGTTTGACTTCGCGTCACCAGTGTCGCAGGGCTGAAGGCTGTACACAGAGGCTGTGTATCGGTCGTATTGCGACATGTCCTGCTCGTCGGAACAGTAGACAACCTTCAGCTCGTCGATATGCGTCAGCACCACAGGTTGGTACTTAGGCGAGCACGTTATCCAGTCCACCTCGCAGCCATTGGGCAACTGGCGCGTGCCGTTAGTCTCCATTTGGACATACTTGCCGGCCGCGTGCAGGCGACTGACAAGTGCCGCCGTAAGCTGTAAAGCAGGTTCGCCGCCTGTTATAACCACATGAGCCGTAGGATATTTGGCCACCTCGGCCATTATGTCGTCTTCGGTCATATCGGTAAAACGGCCGTGGCGCGTGTCGCAGAACGAGCAGTCAAGATTGCACCCGGAAAAGCGTACGAACACGGCGGGAGTGCCTGTGTAATGGCCCTCGCCCTGCAATGAATAGAAAATCTCGTTGACTTTCATGGCAGGCAGCAGTCTTCGTCCTTAATGTAAGTAACACGGTTGTGGCGGCTCTCCTCTATGTCCACACGGTAGCAGCAGTCCAACTGCTCGCACACCCACCGCGCGATGTTCTCGGCCGTAGGATTGAAGGGCAGCAACTCGTTGAAGTCGCCATGGTCAAGATAGCCGTGTATCTTATCCTTTATCGTCTTGAAATCGACTACCATGCCCTCGGCGTTAAGTTCCTTGGCCTTGCAGTGCACGGTGACAATCCAATTATGGCCGTGCACACGGCGGCACTTGCTGTCGTATGGAAGGTCGAGGCTATGGCACCCGGCTATCTCCATTTGCTTTGAAACGTAATACATATTACCTTGTCTTTTATACTTACGCTGCGGCATTTACTTGGAAAAGTCACGCCTGCGGCACTGCAAAAATACATATTTTTCACATTATACGCAACCATTAAACCGACGTATATCCATTTGGCCGGAAAATATGGCCGGAAAAACTGTTATCGCACACAGCGCAAATGTCCCGCAACGCCGATAACGACAAGGGTTTCAGGACATCGCGGACATCGCCAACGCAAAGGCCATATATCGTTTTTATTTACAATAATAACAATACAATTTATTGATTTTCAACATGATATAAATCATTAAATCGACATTAAAATGTTCAAAAATCAGACAAAACGCTTGGCGCGTAAATCTTTTTTTCCTACCTTTGCAGCGGTAAAAAGATAAGAATAGTGTATCTTCTTTTGTTTTGAAAGCCACTATTCACGTTAGTTTCTAACTGGCATCCAGACGCGGTTTCACACTTGTCATCATACAAACCGCACGTCGCGGACATCATGCTTCCATATTAGTCCAGGTGCCAAAAAACTGATTTTATGGATAAGTTATTGAGAAAGGTATTTGTATTATTATTTATTTTAACGGCAGGCACACAAGCATTTGCCGGAGGAAAAGGAGCTAAAAGCTCAAAATTCAATTGGAATCCAGTGATGGACGCGATAATTGAAGTGGAAAGCGAAGGCAATCCAAAGGCCGTAAGCGGCAACTCTTGCGGAGCGATGCAAATTACTCCGATACTCGTTAAGGAATGTAACGAGATACTGAAAAAGAAGAAAAGCAAGAAAAGGTTCAAACTGTCTGACCGATTCAGCGTGGCGAAATCAAAGGAGATGTTCCTCCTCATACAGAGCCACCACAACCCTAAGAACAACGTGGAAAAGGCCATACGCTCATGGAACGGCGGACCGCGTTACAGCGTGAGAGGCACGCAGAGGTATTATAACAAGGTTATGAAGCTGCTGAAATAACGCAGCCTTGAATACGGAAGCC
>CAJMAO010000023.1 GCA_905211345.1 uncultured Prevotella sp. | reverse complement strand
CTTTTACAAAACAAGCGATTTTCAATCAGCTTGCCATCACATTCCCCTTGCCTTGTATATGCGTTCTTTTGCCTCGTTGATTTCCTGAAATTTCTTTTCTGCCGCACGGCGTATGTCGTCGCCAAGGGCGGCCACGCGGTCGGGATGATGTTGCAAAGCTAGCTTGCGGTAGGCGGCGCGCACCTCGTCGTCTGTTGCGTCGGGCTTCACGCCGAGCACCGCGTAAGCGTCATCAAGCGTGCCTCCGCTGAGTTTCAACATAGAGTCTAGGTCGCTGTCGGCCATACCCATGCCGCGCGCAACAGCCCTCAGGGCGTCCACCTCGCTGCCGGGCACGCTGCCGTCGGCCTGCGCCAGCATCACGAGAAAGTTCAATAGCTGCAGCCTTTGAGAGTAATCCATGTTGGCAGCGATTTGCGCACAGCTCTCGCGTATTACGCCCTTGAACGCCCCGGGACGGCTTGCGTCCATGCGTTTCTGCTCGTCAAAGAGGCGCAACAGTATAGCGTTACCCTGCTCTACGGCCGCTTCGCCGAAGTTCATGCGCAGAAAGCGGCGCACAAACTCCATCTCCGAGTGCATCACCCGGCCGTCGGCCTTGATTATATATGAGGCCAACACCAGCAACGAGAACAGGAAACTGTTGCGCTGCCCCTCGTAATACTGCCGTCGGCGTGCCTGCTCCCAAGCGTCATCAGCCCCCGCAAAACCGTTGGTATTGCCGCCTTCGTCCTTGTTGACGGCCTTCAGTCCGTAATCAAACAATGCGCCCAAGGCCACTCCGGCCAGCGCTCCGAGCGCGCCACCCGACATGAAGCCGAGTATTCCGCCTATCCATTTACCTGCTGACATATTTCTTTTTAGTTACAAGTTGACAAGATACAAGCAAACACTGAGACATGCTTATATCTCCAAATGATGCCGTTTTACCATATATTACAAATATAACACCAATATGGTAAAATACGAGTGTTTTTCTTAATTCTTAACTCTTAATTCTTAATTTTTCACTCTTTCCACTCCGCCAAAGCCTCCTCCACGCCCTTTATAAGCATCGGAAGTTCGGCGGAAAGCATCGAAACCGTGTTTACACGGCGGCTGCCTCCGGGCATGTCTTTGCTTTGCGTCACAGTCAACAGCTGCGCTCCGCCATGAGGAGACACGCCGAATGTTATGTCACCGCTGAGTGATGCCACCGTAAGCTCTGGCGGAACAGGCTCGCCAACACTTGTTTTCTCTGACATAAAACGCAAAGCGGAAAGAAATGCAACCAGCTCCTTACGGTCGAAAAACAGTTTTTCCCTACCATATCCGCCACCTTCTACCTGCAAGCTGTGGGTTATCTTGAAGTAAGTCTCAACCCCGCTGTCATTAAAATCAAGGAATATCGTGCCACGCTTCAACCTCAGCGCCCTGCTCCACTGCCCCAGCCTGCCCGGCTCTGGCTCTGCCTTTACAGGTACTGCGGCGGCCTCGCCCGGCATTTTCAGCCACGGCTGGCCGTTCTCCAAATACTCAACGTTGTCGAAACCGGCCAGCGCACGCTCCAGCTTTCCGCCCTTCGTACAATACCCAACGACAATTTTCTGAGCCATAGACATCATCAGCACGTTCCTGTCAAATGCCGAACGGGCCGTAACGTTATGCACGCCGGTATCGCAATGGGTGACGATTAGCAGCCTGCCTTCGCCCAAAGCGTCGACTATGTCGCCGCTCCAGTGGCCGTGCATGGCCTCAGCCAAAAACAGGATTACCGGTATCTTGCGCTGCAACAGGGTGGTAAACACGGCACGTTCCATAGGCGACTGGTTGCCGCACATAATGCAATCGCGCTCGGCCGAAAGGCTCAATATCCACTTGCCGACAAGGTATTCAAGCATGTCTGGCGTTTTACGGGAACACAAAAAAGCCGTTTTCTCACGCTGTAATAACGTCTCGTTGCCGAGTTTTGACAGTATTTTCATAACGCAAAAATACGAAAAAGAATTAAGAGTTAAGAGCTTTTGAATTAAAAATTAAGAATTAAGAGTTAAGAAAATATGCTCTGTCGGTAATTTTCTTAACTCTTAATTCTTAACTCTTAATTCTTAACTCTTAATTAGCTTACAAGCGATTCTTCTGCCCTGCTCCTGCGCCCGTTCCCTTGTATTTGCTGCGCGAGGTGTTGAACTTATAGCGCACGGTAAGGTTGATGTTGCGCATCGCTTTCGACTCGTATATCGATTCGCGCATTGTTCCGTAATATGTTACAACGCTGTTCTTGCCAGTCTTGAACAGGTCGGAAACGTAGAGCGAGAGAGACAGTTTGTCCTTCAGGAACGACTTGTAGAGCGACAAGTCTGCGCGGAACGACGGTTTGCGCAAGTAGTTGTTCTCGTCTGCTCCGGTAGTTGTGCAATTCATATTGAGCGAAATCTCGCACAACTTGGTCTCAACCGTGTTGTCGAAGCGTATTGTCGCCAACGGGTTGTCCAACGGATTGCGCCCGTGAACGGCCATTTTGAACCACTGCTTCTGCACTCCCAGCATCAAGGAAGGATGCCAGATGCCGAACGTGGGACGAAGGTTGAGCGAGGCGAATACCTTATCGTAAGCCTCGCCGTTAACCTGACGGAACAACGCTACAGCAGGGTCGTCGTTGTAAGTCTCGCTGTTCGCAAGTATAGGGTCGATGATGTGTGAGTATCCCGCACTGAACATGAGCCACTTGTACGAGGCGGCAAAGTTCACGTTATGGCTCTTTGTAGGTTGCAGGAAGGGGTTGCCGCCCTCGTAGGTATAGCGGTTGTCGTAGTTTATGTTGCTGCGCAGCTGGCTATATGAGGGGCGGCGTATGTCGGCGGAATAGCCTAGTTGCAGGCCTACTTTGCCGAACATCGCCGAGAGGGCCACCGACGGAAACCAGTCGCCATACGACCGGCTCTGCTCCGCTATGCGCTTGCCGTCCTCGTAATAGTCGAAGTCCACGTCCTCGTAACGCAGCCCGAGCTGCGCGCTGACCGGGCCGAACTGCCGCGCATACTCCACAAACGCCGTGGCAAGACCCTCCTCCGTGCGGCTGCGGTCGTCGTCGATGATGCCCTTGGGCAGCACGGTGTACACCGTCTTCCGCGTGGAGTAAGAGTATTCGCCGCCGAAAGAAAGGCTGCCGCCGAAGAGCGGAGCGGTAACAACGAGCTTCGAAGCTATGAGGTTGCTGCGCGGAACGGTGTTCGTAGTAACGTCGTTGTGCTCCGTGGGTTGCCCCGTCTCGGTGTAGTCTTCGACGGTGTTCATCGTCGCATCTGACTTGGTGTACATCCAATCGGTGTTGAAATCGATGCTCCACCGGCCTATTTTTCCCGTATAATAAGCGTTGCCCTGAAGCGTGGTAGCCTGCGTTGAGGCGGTGTAGTCGCTGCGCAGCTGCTCGGTAAGCGTGCCGTCCTGCGTGAGCGTAGACTCCATCCAGCCGCCCGGCTTGTTCCACGGCTGGCGGCGGTAGCTCGCGCTTATGCCGACAGAATGGTCTTGGTTGAACATATAGCTCACGGCCAGGCGCGCGTACAGGTTTTCGTTCTTATACACCTGGTCCAGCTCGCTGTGCTGCCGCCAGGTATTCTCCAAATGCGTCACCTGCTCCAAAGTCTTGGGGTCGGGGCTGGCCCATTTCGAGGCGCGGAGCGTCGCGCCGACGTCAAGTCCGCCCGTGCGGTAGTTCATGTTGAGGTTGTCCTCGCCCACAAGATAGCCGTAATCATTAAGTTCTCCGAACAAACGGTTGTCAAGGCTGAAGCCGTCGCCGACGGCCTTCTTCGTCCGTATGCGTATGACTGACGTAACGCTGGCATCGTAACGCGCGCCGGGGTTGGTGATGACCTCCACCTCTTTTATATTGTCCGCACTCAAACGCTGCAGTTCGGAGTCATCCCTCACCTTTCGGCCATTGATGTAAAGCTCGGGCTTTCCACGCCCGAACACCTCTATTTCGCCATTCCTTGCTGATACGTTTGGTATGCGGTCGAGCAGGCGCTCTATGGTTCCAGCGTGCTCTAGTATGGTTCCGCCTACACCCGTCACCATGCCCTCGCCCTTAAGGCGGGTCTTTGGAAAGTCGCTCTTAACGACCACTTCGCCCAGTACCTGCGACACGGCCTCGAGGCGGACAGTGCCCATGTCGTCGCAGCGGTCGGCGTAAACCGTCTTGTAACCGAGCGAGGAGAAGCGCAGCAGGCGGCCTGCGCCCTTGGTGTCGAGGGTGAACGAGCCGTCATCAGCGGTCATAACGCCGGAGACGAAGGCCGAGTCGGGCAGCGAGAGAGCCACCACGTTGGAGTAAGGCAGGGGCTGTCCGCCGCCGTCAACGACGCGTCCTGTGACGGTCTGCGCCGCCACGGAGTGCACAAAAAACGCACAGCAGCACAGCGCGGAAAGTCTTGTTATTGTTTTCATAACATTTTGATTTATATCCATTCTTTTTTCTTTTAGACGGGAAATGCGGTGGAAATGTTGCACCGGCAAGACCGTTGGTTTTCCAACTTGCCGTCTTTCGTGTTCCAAAAGACCGCCTTTCAGCCCGCAAAAAACGGCCTTTTGGAAGCTAAAAGACGGCCTTTCGTAGAGATATTGATTATCAGCAAGTTACGCACCGGCATCATTACGTCCCATAATGTCTGTCTTCAGGCGGCACAAAAGTACAAGAACTACACTTTGTATGCAAACCGACAAACTACACTTTACGTTTACCCCCCCCGAAAAGTTAACATAAATCAACATCATATAACACATATTTGCCCTATAAATTCCTATTTTTGCAGAAACAAAAGCAACAAAACCATGAAGACCGAACTTGAAAAATGCCTCGCCGAAGAACCTTTCAACGGAGGCGACCCTGAACTAGCGGCTATGGCCCTGAACGCCAAACGGCTGACAAAACAACTGAACGAAACCGACCCGGGCGACCGCGCCGCACGCATGGAGATATTAAAAAGGATGCTGGGGCGCATAGGGCGCAACGTTCACATAGACATCGACTTCCACTGTGAGTACGGCAAACACGTCTTAATCGGCGACCGCGTAATCATCAACATGAACTGCACCTTTGTCGATAACAACATAATCGAAATAGGCAACAACGTAATGATAGCATCCAACGTGCAAATTTACACAGCCACGCACTCCACCCGCTTCGCCGAACGCACCCTGCCTGACACTGGTCTTGACGATGAAGAAATATGCCTGACGCTTGCAAAGCCCGTAAAAATATGCGACGGCGCGTGGCTGGGCGGTGGCGTAATAGTGCTACCCGGCGTAACAATCGGACGCAACAGCGTCATAGGCGCGGGCAGTGTTGTAACCCGCTCAGTGCCAGACAACTGCGTAGCCGTGGGCAATCCGTGCAGGGTAATCAAGACTGTTGACAACGGGGAGAGATGAAGAATATGGTTTTTCTTTGTACCTGTAAAGGGAAACAAAAAAAGCATAAACCACAATAGCGGCATAAAAAAACAGCCACGGACTTGAAAATCCGTGGCTGCCTGCTATAAAGAAAAGATTAAAACGCCTTATGATACAGAACTTCAATATCTTCCACCGACGTCGGACGCGGATTGCCTCCGGTGCAAACGTCGTTGAAAGCGTCGATGGCAAGCTGGTGTAAGTCTTCCTCGCGCACGCCTATCTCGTGAAGTTTCTGCGGTATGCCAATGCTCAACGAGAGCTTGCGCACGGCCTCGATAGCAGCCTGTACGCCCTCAGCCTCGGTCATGCCCTTGGTGTCAACGCCCATGGCCTCGGCTATCTTGATATACTTGGGAGCGGCTGGCGACTCGGCGTTATACTCCATAACGTAAGGCAGCAGCAAGGCATTGGCTACGCCGTGCGGCGTGTCATAATGCGCGCCTAGCGGATGGGCCATCGAGTGGACGATGCCAAGACCTACATTGCTGAAGCCCATGCCGGCGATATACTGCGCCTGCGACATGGCCTCGCGGGCTGCAAGGTCGTTGCCGTTGTCAACGGCTGCTTTCAGGTTCTGGGCTATCAATTCGATTGCTTTAACCTCAAACATGTCTGACATAACCCACGCGCCCGGCGTGATGAAACTCTCTATGGCGTGCGTCAAGGCGTCCATGCCGGTGGCGGCGGTCAGCCCTTTAGGCATCGAAAGCATCAGTTCGGGGTCTACAATGGCTACTGCGGGAATGTCGTTGGGGTCTACGCATACCATCTTTTTCTGCGCGTCCTCGTCTATAATCACATAATTTATCGTCACCTCGGCACCTGTGCCGGCCGTAGTGGGCAGCGCGAACGTAGGCACGGCCTTGTTGTGGGTGTCGGCTACGCCCTCAAGCGACTTCACGTCGGCAAACTCAGGATTGTTGGCCACAATGCCGATGCCCTTTGCCGTGTCAATAGCCGAACCGCCGCCAAGTGCCACGATGAAGTCAGCGCCTGAAGCCTTGAAAGCCGCCACGCCGTTCTGTACATTGGCGATGGTGGGATTTGCCTTAACATCGCTGTACACTTCGTATGGTATGTCATTCTGTTCAAGTACTTCCGTCACCTTGTCGGCCACATGGAAACGTATCAAGTCTTTGTCCGTTACGAAAAAGGCTTTCTTGTAACCACGGCGCGCCGCCTCGACGGCAATGTTCTTACGGCATCCTGTTCCAAAATAGGATGTCTCGTTCAAAATCATTCTATACATCTCTGCTAATTTTAAATTATGTTATTGATTCAATTAAAAACACCACTCTACGATTTTTATCATCAAGATATTAAAACTCTTTCAATTTATGAGTGCAAAGATATGTAAATCATTGAAAATCACCAAACATTACGCACACCAACGTAAGTTTAAGCACAAAAAGGAACTTTTACACATCCACGACACACGGATATGAATGAAAAACTATATATTTGCATATATCAAGGCACAAAGAAAGGAGGACGGCATGGCTTTCTACATCATGGCTTTGCTCACTGCTGCGGCAGTGACATGCGGTGTAAATACGCGACGGCGGACAGGCACGAAACTGCGTGGCGACGTATGCCTGTGGCTGACAAGGGTGCACTTGGCTGTGCTTGCGCTGGCCATCGCCGCAATAATATTTGAATATTACACCGACTTTCAGCTCAGGTGGAACGTCACGCACAACTCAATGTTGCTAGCTTGGCTGACGGGCGTTGTGGCGTTCTTTGTAGGGATACGCACAGAGAAAACTCGGGCGGTAAAACTATATCTGCGCATATTCTTGGCTTTTGCAATACTTTGTTTACCGATAATATTCTTCGCCGCATTTTCTTGGACGGCATATTACGCTACAAGCGAGCATTACACAGTGTGCATAGGAAAGGGTTTTCTATCCCCATGGTATCCTAAATTCGAGATAAGAAAAACCTACTGGATTGTGGAATGTCCGTTCACGACAACCTCAAACAGTATTTTTGAACCTGATTTTTACGACAATGCGCAATTCTCATTGACAGAAGAAGAAAACGTAGGGGCACTGGTTTTCACGGCGACCAATGAAAAAAGAAACGGCGAAAGCTGCACCATAATAATGACAGACACCGCGAAATACCGGCGCAACGCACGGCAAGCCAAGATGTTGATAACCGACAGATTCAAGCGCGCAAGCGGCTTCAAGAATTATCATTTTGAATGTACCTTGCCCAAAAACGGATGGAAAGTGGAGCTGAAAAGCGATTACGAAAACACTATTTCATCACCTAAAAACGCCAAAAACAAAATAAGGCAATACTCCTCGACCCTATCAAATAACGACAACAAGGACTCTATTTCCGTTTATTACAGCATTAGCGGTATAATGGAATCTTATGATATAATTGTCTCCAATGAAACAAAGGCACGCCTGACGATACCCAAAGACTCGTTTCCACGACTTACTCCATACACTGCTGTCGATGAAATCACATCGCTTTTCGTAAAATATAAAGACAAAGTAAAGTATTAAAGACAAGGAGCGGCATCAACCTTTTACGCTCTTCCTCACTACCTTCAACGCCTCGATTTGCCTGTTTTCAGGCAATGCGGCGAGGCTGTTCACACAGCCGAGCATGGCCGCCCCGCCGAAGTTTAATTGTCGTAAGTAATCGATTTTGTCGGGAATTACGCCGCCGAGGGCGACAACCTTATTGTCGATTATGCCGTCTTTTGACGCTTGACGAAGCGCCGCATCGGTGAAAGCCGAGGCGTAACCTTGCTTTGAAACGCTGTCGAAAATTGGACTAAGAAAGACGTAATCGCAAGCGTCTTTATATCGTTTCACTTCTTCCAAAGAATGACACGAACGGCTGACGTGCCCCTCGTAGCCGTCAGGCACAGTGCTACGCCGAGCGTTAAGATGTATTCCTTTTAAGCCGTAAGGCTCAGCAAGCTCGAAAAAGTCGTGTATTACGATGCGCCGGCGGTCGTCGCTTGTCAATCCGTCAAGCAGCTTAGCGCACTCTTCAGCCGTCGCCCCGGGCTTGCGCAGATGCACAATGTCTACGCCGTGAACGAACAGACGGTGAAGGAATGAGGCCTCATCGGGAATAAACGAAGGTGAAGTTATTACAAGCCAAAGCATAAAATAAGCACCCAAACACCCACCCCAACCCTCCCGAAGGGAGGGAGCTTGATTACCTTTTAGATTATATCATACCGACAAAGCATTTTAAGCCCCCTCCCTTTGGGAGGGCTGGGGTGGGTGTCAGGGTTGTTATGATGGGTGTTAGGTCTATTACTTATATTATTTTTTCAGTCTTTCAATAATAAGCTGTGCAACCTTCTTGCCTGACATGAGCATTCCGCCGAAGATGGGTCCCATGCGAGGTGTGCCGCTGACGGCAGAAGCTGCCATGCCGCAGACGTAAAGTCCGGGATAGATTTCCTTCGTTCCGTTGACCACTTCTTCCTCTCCAGCAACGACGTCGAGCGAACGTTCGCCGATAACATCGCCCGTATCGGTAGCCAGGCGGATGCCATTCTTGCGAGCAACGGTCTTGCACATCTCGCTGTCATGACCCGTTCCGTCGATTACGCACTTAGCCATTATGTTCAGCGGGTCAACATGCAGACCCTCACGGAGCACCGGAGTCCAGTTTACTACAACGCCGCTCACTACATTATTCTTAAACACCACGTCCTCGACAGAGTAGCAGTTGAAGATTGTTGCGCCCTCGTGTACTGCCTTATAGAGCAGTGCCGACGTACTCTCAACAGAGTCCATGACGTAAAGTCCGTCGCCGTAAGGCTTATAGTTGATGTCGAAATCCTTTACTATGTCGATTGCTTCTTCCTGAACAACAATCTGGTTGAACATCATTGCGCCACCCCACATGCCGCCGCCGGGTGACAGTTTGCGGTCGAACTGGGCTACTTTCAGGCCGGCCTTTGCCAGATAATAAGCCGCAACAATGCCCGACGGGCCGCCGCCAACAATGGCTACGTCGAGGTCGAGGTTTCTTTCCAACTTCTCAAAATAGGTACTGATGATACCCTGTGAAACTTTCTTTTCAATCATTTTATTTGTTATTTAAACGGTAATTTACTTATTCTTAAGGAGTTAAGAAGTTATGTAGCCAAAGAGTTAAGACAAATGCTTCATTGACGGAAACACTTAACGTTAATCAAAAAAGCCATTGTCTTAACTCCTTAACTACTTTAATTCCTTAACTACTCAACATCACACTCCCCTTCTTTGATGGTCTGGCTGATACGCATCGCGCAGAAGTTAGGGCCGCACATCGTACAATACTTGCCTCCAACATGGTTAGCCGTCTTGTAATATTCAAGCGCACGCTCCGGGTCGAGGCTCAAATTGAACTGGTCTTTCCAACGGAACTCGTAACGAGCCTTGCTCAACGCATTGTCGCGAACCATCGCCCCGGGATGCTGCTTGGCAAGGTCGGCGGCGTGGGCGGCCAGCTTATATGTTACAACTCCCACGCGGACATCGTCGCGGTCGGGCAATGCAAGGTGCTCTTTCGGCGTTACATAACACAGCATCGCCGTGCCGAGCCAGCCTATCTGGGCGGCTCCGATGGCGCTGGTGATGTGGTCGTAGCCCGGCGCAATGTCGGTTACAAGCGGGCCGAGAGTGTAGAACGGCGCGTTATGGCACTTCTCTATCTGCCTCTGCATGTTCTCCGGAATCTTGTGCATGGGCACATGTCCGGGTCCTTCGATGAAAGCCTGCACGTTCTTAGCCCAAGCACGTTCCACGAGTTCGCCCATAGTGTCAAGCTCGGCGAACTGCGCACGGTCGTTGGCATCGTATATGCTGCCCGGACGAAGGCCGTCGCCAAGCGACAGAGCGACGTCATACTGCGCGCAAATGTCGCAGATGTCGTCGAAATGTTCGTAAAGGAAGCTCTCCTTCTGGTGCATCTGACACCACTTGGAAATGATGCTTCCGCCGCGGCTCACCATGCCCGTCATGCGGTTGTCGGCCAAATGAATGTTCTGAAGACGTATGCCGCAGTGGATTGTGAAGTAGTCAACTCCCTGCTCGCATTGCTCTATCAACGTGTCGCGGAACAGCTCCCAACTCAGGTCTTCGGCCTTTCCCTTAACCTTCTCCATGGCCTGATACATCGGCACCGTGCCCACGGGAACGGGGCAGTTGCGGATAATCCACTCGCGGGTTTCGTGGATATTGTCGCCCGTTGACAAGTCCATGAGCGTATCTCCGCCCCACTTGCAGCTCCAAACGGCCTTCTCCACCTCCTCGTCAATACCCGAGGTTGTGGCCGAATTGCCTATGTTGGTGTTGATTTTAACAAGGAAATTACGCCCGATAATCATCGGTTCTGACTCGGGGTGGTTGATGTTGGCCGGTATTACGGCACGTCCTGCGGCCACTTCGTCGCGCACAAACTCGGGGATTATGTGCGTCTCGATGCCCAGTTCGGCGCAGTTCATGTTCTCACGGATTGCGACATATTCCATTTCCGGCGTGACAATGCCCTGCTTGGCGTAGTACATCTGGCTCACTTGGCAACCCTTCTTCGCCCTCAAAGGCAACGTTATATGCTCGAAACGCAGATGGTCAAGCGAGCGGTCGTCACGCCGCATGCGGCCGTATTCTGACGAAATCTCAGGCAAACGCTCCACTCCGCCGCGCTTCATTATCCACGGCTCACGCATACGCGGAAGACCTTTCTTGACGTCAATCTCAACGTCCGGGTCGCTGTAAGGCCCTGATGTATCGTAAACATAGACAGGAGGATTGGGGCGTTCAACCCTCTTTCCGTCTTCAATGGTCACCGTCGGCAACTGGTGAACGACGCGCATCCCGACCTTGATGTCGGGATAGAGAGAGCCTTTCATATAGACTTTCTCCGACCCCGGGTAAGTGATTTTTATGTTATTCTCCATAAACTATTGTTTTAGTTAAGAATTAAGAGTTAAGAAAATATGCAACGGTATTTTTCTTAACTCTTAATTCTTAATTTTTCAACTACTATCTTCATCTCCTCAACAGGATTTTCGGCACGAAGCACACTGCCGCTGAGGGCTATTCCCGACACGCCTGCGGCCATAAGCAGCGGTATGTCGTCGTTGGTTATGCCGCCGATTGCCACAAGCGGCAGCGTTATTCCATGCTCCTTCATCTGCGAAAGAATGCGCTTGTATCCTTCAATGCCGAGCATCGGAGCAAGGTTTTTCTTCGTTGTGGTGAAACGGAACGGGCCACAGCCTATATAGTCGGCACTCTGCGCGGCAAGCCTTTGCACGTCTTCAAACGTATTTGCCGTACCGCCGATGATAAAACCGTCACCGGCAAGGCGGCGCGCCTCGTCTACGGGCATGTCGTTCTTGCCAAGATGCACGCCGTCAGCCCCTAAACGAAGGGCCAACTCCACATGGTCGTCGATGACAAACACCGCCCCCATGCGCTTGCATTCTGGCATAACAAGCCGCGCTACACGCTCAATCTCAGCCTCATCGGCATCTTTCATACGCAACTGTATCCACCGGCAACCGCCCTCTAGGGCTATCATTGCCGAGTCAAGATAAGAGTATGTTTCAGTAAAATGAGTTATAAATTGTAATTTATTCTTCATCTTTTATCATCAACGAACTAGGTTGAAACAAATGGTTAACGGGGCCGTATCCTTTACCTACAACAATGTCGGCTCCAGCCTTCAACGCTTCTGTCAGGTAAGTTTTCGCTTTCCTCACGGCATCTTCAAACTCACAGCCACGTGCCGCGAACGCGGCAATAGCCGACGACAGCGTACATCCCGTGCCATGGGTATTCTTGGTATTCACCGTCTCTGCCGTTAAATGCACACACCTTGCGCATCCACCTTTATTTATATAGAGGCAATCGGTCTTTGCCTTTCCTTCCGCGTGCCCGCCCTTAATCAGCAATGACTTTACGCCAAGCCGTAATATGGCCTGTGCGGCATCGTCAACTGACGTGTCCGTACCGGCCAAAGTCCACGCCTCGGGAAGGTTGGGAGTCACCAAATCGGCAAGAGGCAGCAGCCGTTCATTCATCACGGCCAAAGCGTCTGGCTGCATCAAGGCGCATCCGCTGGTCGAGACCATAACGGGGTCAACAACCAAGAACTTAGGCTTACGTTCCGACATGGCACACACAATGGCGTCAAGTGTTTCGGCATCGTTCACCATACCTACCTTTACCGCGTCAATGCGTACATCTTCCATGACGGTAATAATCTGGTCGTAAACCACCTGAGCGGGCAACTTCTGCACATATTTCACGCCCTGTGTGTTCTGCACCGTGACGGCGGTGATAGCCGTAGCGCCGTAAACGCCAAGCGCGGAAAACGTCTTTAAGTCAGCCTGAAGCCCCGCCCCGCCCGACGGGTCGGAACCTGCTATGGTCAAAGCAGACACGTATCGTTTCATCGTTCAGTCCTTTAATTATAATAATGTGTACTGGAAAAGACGGAACGCATGAACATCAATACGACATGCGGAAAAGTAAGAATGTCACCAAAATCCCAGCGTCGGCATTACCCGTACTGGTGCAATGTGTATCTTCTCAGCCATAGGCGACAAGCGCCGGGCACCACCTTTTGAGTACGCCGACAAAGATAACATTTTAATACGGAAACGCAAAACTTTCAATGATATATTTTACAACAACAAGAATAACTTTATCCATAAACAAATCCCCTTGCGCCTTATTAACAGCGCAAGGGGATCCGAATATAACATACTATGTAAAAAACGTCTTTATTCCTTAATGCCTATCTTGCTTCCAAAGTTACAGAACCAAATTATGTAAGCGTAAAATATAAACATCAAGTTCATGGCGATAATTACGCCGGTCGCATCAACCACCCAACCCATTATCGGCATAAGCACGGCCGCGCCGATAACGCCAGTATTGATGATTCCGGTAGCCGCCTTTGTATGCGGGCCAAGAGCCTGAAGGCCAAGGTTGAAGATAAGCGGCCACATAACCGAATGGAACAACCCGGCGGCTATCATGCACCAAATGCCGGCCATGCTGTCGGCGAGCACAAGCGAAATTGCTATACACAACGCGCCGAGACTGAGACAAGACGTAAGAAGTACGCGCGGCTTAAATTTAGTCAAGATGCCTGCTCCGATGAAACGCCCTACCATCATGCCGCCCCAATAGAACGCCAAGAAAGAGGTTATAGTTTCCGAGTTTGTCTCGCCAAGGAGCGCGAAGCGGGCCGAAAGCATAGACGGAACACCTATTTCGAGACCCATGTACATGAAAATTCCGAGCGCGCCCAGCCATACGTGCGGATACTTGAACACACTGCTCTTGTACTCACGCTTTATACCGGCTTCCTCAGCCTGCTTGCCCTCGTCTATCTTAGGCAACTTCAACATGGCTATGATGACACCTATGATAAGGGTGAACACGCCCAAGCCAAGGAACGGGCCGGGCACAAGTTCCGGCGCAGGTTTCTCGCCGCCGAGTATCATCGTAGTTATGAATATCGGCGCAACAGTTGTAGCCACTGAATTGATGGCCATACTGAGCGTCATACGGAACGCGCCGCCTTCAGGCGAGCCAAGCACCATTACATACGGGTTTGCAACATTCTGCAGCATCACCACACCCATTGCCACAAGGCACATGCAGCTAAGGAACACAGTGTAGACATTGCTACCGGCCGATATTGCAGAATCGATACCAAACGAATTTATCACAAAGCCTATGCCTGCTACGGCAAGTCCAAGTATGAGCGTGCCTTTATATCCAATCTTGTTCATAAGGAAAGCGAACGGGATTGACAACAGGTAAGCCCCGTAAAAAGCGGTGTTAACATATTGTCCCTGTTGCTCGGTAAGGCCGAACGCCTGCTTACAGAAGTCGATCATCGAGTTGTTCATCGTCGTAATGAATCCTATGAGGAAAAGGACGATGAACACGACAATCAACGCAAACGTGTAATTTTGTTTAGGTTTCTGGTTCATGGTTTTATTTTTTATTGTTTCGGTTATTTTACATTTATAAGGTTTAAGGTTTTGAGTTCATGCGGTTGTATGGCTATAACCTTATAACCCGTACAACCGCATGAACTTAAATTCCTTACGACAGTCTCTCCTCCGGCACGAAGTCGTCGTCCTCGTCTTCTTTCTTCACCGTGCGTTTGCGTATCGTGCGCTTACGCTTCGGTTTCTCCTCAACAGGCTTGTCGGTCTTCACACCAGCCAGTTCGGGGTCGATAAGGATACGGCCGCAATACTCACAGACGATAATCTTCTTGTGCATCCTGATATCGAGCTGGCGCTGCGGCGGTATCTTATTGAAGCATCCGCCGCAGGCGTCACGCTGCACGTAAACGATACCGAGACCGTTGCGCGCGTTCTTGCGTATACGCTTAAAGCTGGTCAGCAGGCGCGGCTCTATCTTTATTTCAAGCTCCTTGGCCTTCTCTTTCAGTCTTTCCTCCTCTGCGCGTGTCTCGTCCATTATCTCGTCAAGCTCGCTCTTTTTCTCCTCTAAAGCCTGACGGCGGTCGGCTATCTGCTCCTCTGTGACCTTGAGGTCGTTATTTTTCTCCTCCACTTTGGCATTGGCCTCGCGTATTTTCTTGTTGCAAAGTTCAATTTCAAGTGTCTGGAACTCTATCTCCTTGCTCAAAGTGTCATACTCGCGGTTGTTCTTCACGTCGTTAAGCTGGGTCTTATAACGCTCAACGCTGGCCTGCGCCTCATTGATTTCAGCCTTCTTCTGCTTAACTGCGTCTTCAAACTCCTTGATGTCATTCTTTATTTTCTCAACGCGCGTGGTAAGTCCGGCTATCTCGTCCTCGAGGTCTTGCACCTCAAGCGGCAACTCGCCGCGCAGGGCGCGCTCCTCGTCGATGGCCGACAACGTGGTTTGTAACTGGTAGAGGGCTTTCAGTCTCTCCTCCACTGACAAATCTGTGGGATCTTTTTTTGCCATATTTTCTTTTTTAGTTGACAAGGGACAAGCGACAAGCAGACAAGCCCAATAGCTTCGCTGCCAACCATCCTGCCACCTTATTTTAATTATTTTTAGTTTAATCTATTCGGAAAACTACGTATAGGGAGCAACGCCTGACGGCTTGCGACTCGCCTGCTATAAATAGATTATCGGGTTGGTGTTGGTCTTGGTCAGGTAAGCCTTAACACCCTTACACCTTTCCTCTATTATCTGCTTGAATATCTCGTTGGTGAACTGCTCGCTCTGGTAATGGCCGATGACAGCTATCTGTATTTCCTGTTCGTGCCCGAAATACTCATGATAATGCATCTCACCCGTCACAAATGCGTCCGCTCCCTCGGCAATGGCACTACCGAGAAGGAACGACCCTGCGCCGCCACACACGGCAACAGTCTTTATCGGCCGGCGCAACAGCTGGTTGCACTCAACACATTCAACATCGAACTTGCGCTTGAGCATTATCACAAAATCATCTGCGGCCACGGCCTCAGGCAAATCACCTATCACTCCGCTGCCACATTCGATGCCGTCCACAATCTTCTGCGCAAAGAAACGGGCATGTTGAAGTCCCATTTTTTCGGCTATCTTGAAATTAACACCACCCGGAGCGTTGTCTATGTTGGTGTGCATCGACACCACCGTAACGTCATTTTTCAGTGCCTTGGCCACGACCCGCTGCACGTCATTCTCGTAAGTGACGTGCTTAAGCGCGTGGAATATCAGCGGATGATGGCTCACTATCAGGTTGCAGCCCAAGGCTACGGCCTCGTCCACCACAGCCTCCGTCACGTCAAGACACAACAAAGCCCCTGATACTTCCGCCTCTGTCAATCCTACCTGCAAGCCGGCATTGTCAAAGCTCTCTTGCAGGGGCAGGGGCGCGAAACGTTCAAGGGCGTCAACCACTTCTCTTATTTTCACGCTTTTCAGCATTTATATGTAACAATGTGCAAAGTTAATGATTTATTGCGGCAAATCAAAACGCCTCATCCCTTATTTACAATATTTAACATCAAGCAGGCCATACAAAACTATATGGTTCATCCGCAGTTCCAGTGTATGTGTTGAAATAAAAAAGGATGTTGCCGTAAAAGCCGTATATTTGTTTATACAAAACTTAAATAAAAACAGTCCATGTCTTGTCTGCTTTCATCTTTTCTTTTCGTATTGTAGGTTTAAACGTCATCATAATATTCATTTATTGGGTGCAACATAGATACAACAATTTACGTTTACTTGTGGTTTTTTATTAGTACTTGTAAAGAAGCGACTATAAAAAACGAACAAGCGGAAACCCTTTGTTTATCAGGATTTCCGCTTGTTTTGGCTTGGGTGGAGGGTGGGGCTCGAACCCACGACATTCAGAACCACAATCTGACGCTCTAACCAACTGAACTACATCCACCATGTTGCCTTGTCTGTCAAAGCGAGTGCAAAGATACGGGATTTATTTGAAATGTCCAAACAAATCCCGTATTTTTTTCATTCCTACTTAATTGGCTGGTGTTTTCGGAGTCTGCGGAGCCGCTTGTTTGGCTGCGCCGCCTTGTCCTGCAGGGGCGTCCTGCTTAGCCGGGGCCGCTCCAAATCCGGGCAGATTGTTCGGGTTAGTCTGCTGTTGCTCGGTGGCATTGCGCTCTATAACGCTTTCTGCGCCGGTGGCTTGGGGCGCCACGTATGCGCAAATGACGCTTAATATAACCATGGCTATAGCGAGACCCCATGTTGTTTTTTCAATAATGTCAGTAGTCTTGCGCACTCCCATGATTTGGTTTGACGACGAAAAGTTTGATGCCAATCCGCCGCCCTTAGACTCCTGTATCAGCACTATGCCTATCATCAACAGTGCCGCCAGTACGATTAAGATTACGAATAATGTGTACATTTGTTTTATTTGTATTTGTTATTTATTATCAATTTCTCTAAAAATCGAATTTGGTCTGCAAAGTAAGCATTTTTTTTTGGATAATTCAAATTTAAACGCTTAATAATTTCCAAAGCCTTTGAATATTGGCCTTGCTTGATGTATATCTGCGCCAATGTCTCCGTAAAATATTTCTCGTCGCCTTCTTTTTTTTCTCCGTCGTCTATTTCCGGCACATATTCTGGTTCGTCTTTCAATTCTATTTTGCCGACATCATTGTTTATGAAATTGTCTATCAAGTCTTGTCCCCTCATCGCAGGCCCGCTTTCCATGTCTTCACCTTCGGTCTCCATAAGATAGGCCACGTAGTCTATGGCTGCGTCTGCAGGAGTAGGCTTGCGCTTTTTCTTGTCTTGCGTGGCGGTGTCGTCGCTATCTTTTGGCATCGAGCCAAGAAAGCGGTCGATAAGGGTTATCGTGCGGCTGCCATCCTCTGCCGTTCCCGGTTTAGTGTCCTTGTCTTCACGTTCCGGCGTGCGCAGCTTGTAATGGGCGGCCTCAACAAGGTTAAAAACCACCTTTCTGTCGGTAATATAGACAGCCGAACGGCGCAGTTCTTCATCGAACGTTGGGTCATGCAACAGGTAAAGGTTCTGGAGCAACAGCAGGCGTGCTGTCTGGAAATACGGATATAAGGCCAATAGGGAACGCAAGTCGTAAAGCGTCTCCTTGTCCATGAGTTCCGGATGTTTTATGAGTTGCTCCAAATCCATAGGTCTGCTGTATTACCAGTTGGCCACGGTGGCGTTGAATATCTGGTCGGTTATGTCTTCAACCATTTCCGTAACCAGTTGCTCCTGCACGGAGGTGAACGACTGCGTTGTCTCAAATGATGCCGTAGCCGTAAACTGTTGTTCAAAATCCTCGTTGTGGTTGGCGTTGTTGGTAAACCTTACGTTTACCGTCATCGAGAGTTCCGCCTGTGCGGACGTGCCCTCGGCTGTCACGGCCTTGTTACGTTGCGAGTATTGGGTTATTTCGCCTTCAATCTTCATGTCGCCGTTACGCCTCACCTGAATCAGGCGTGTATGGTTGGCAAATATGTCCTTCAGCTTGTTGTTGAATATGCTGGCCATAGGCGCCCATACGTAGCTTGAGCGTATGGGGAAGTCGGCAATCTGTATTGTCTTCGTCTTCGAGTAGTCGATGCTTGCGCCGTTGAACCTGTAGGAGACGCTGCACGATATGGGCACAAGCGCCAAGACCAGCGTCATGGCCACGGCCGCTAATGTACGTTTGCTGTTACTCGAGTCCATATTGCTTTATTCTTCTGTAAAGTGTACGGTCTGATATTCCCAGTTCTTTGGCTGCTTTTTTGCGGTTTCCGCCGTTGCGTTCAAGTGCTTTGGCTACCATTTGCCTTCCGATGTCGTCAAGATTGAGGCTTTCTGGTTCTGATATTTCCTCGGCCACAGCGTCTTGCACTACGGGCTGCTGCCTCGTTGCCTGCGGCATTGTTGCGCCGTTGTCTGTTATTATCGAAGGATATTTGGCCGCCTGCGTCTCGCTGTTGCGCCTTCCCGCCGCGTCTATCTGCTTGCGCAGGTCGTTCATTTCGCGGCGCAGGTCGCTGACGTTGCTGCGCAAATCATACAAAATCTTGTAAAGTATCTCGCGCTCGCTCTCAAAGCTCTTGCTTTCATTCTTCACGCCAAACAGGGCGGGCAGACGCTGCGTATTGTTCTGTTCGGGCAGATAGTTCTTCAA
>CAJMAO010000022.1 GCA_905211345.1 uncultured Prevotella sp. | reverse complement strand
TTACGGCAACTTCCTCTTTTTGCAAATGAACATCCAACAGATTTGCGGATGAACCGCCTTTCGCAAGCCAAAAGGCCACCTCTTGCATTTCAACCTGCCAAATGCCGTACTGACGGCAAAGCCTAATTTCTTTACTGTTTAGTTTCGCTTACTCAATTTTTTACAGTATCTTTGCCGAAAATAACTTACTAACAAGGCATATTATGAACATCGGAGACAAAGCCCCCGAAACCTTGGGGCGCGACGAAAACGGCAACGAAATAAAGCTGACTGACTTTAAAGGCAAGAAGCTGGTATTATATTTTTATCCTAAAGACCTTACTTCAGGCTGTACAATGGAAGCCTGCAACCTGCGCGACAACTATCAGGAACTGAAGGCTCAGGGGTATGAAGTGGTAGGAGTAAGCGTCGACGACGAAAAGAAGCACCAGAAGTTCATAGCCAAGAACGAGTTGCCATTCCACCTGATAGCCGATACGGAGAAACAGCTTGTTGAGAAGTTCGGCGTATGGGGTGAGAAAAAGATGTACGGACGCACGTACATGGGCACGATGCGCACAACGTTCATTATCAATGAAGACGGAGTGATAGAGCGCGTGATAACGCCAAAGGAGATAAAAGTGAAGGAACACGCCGCGCAGATATTGAAATGATATTGCTTAAAAACATAACAAAACCTTAAACCGATAGAACTATGATAAACCGACAACTGTTACATCCCGAAAGCATCGTGGTCGTGGGAGGCTCCAACAACGTGCACAAACCCGGCGGCGCGTTGGTAAGAAACCTTATAAGCGGAGGCTATAAAGGCACGCTGAGGGTTGTCAATCCGAAAGAAGACGAGGTGCAGGGCATCAAGGTGTTCCACGACTGCGCCGACATTCCTCCTACCGAACTGGCCGTGCTCGTGATACCAGCCCCGGCCTGCCCTGACACCGTAGAGCTGCTGGCAAGCCAAAAAGGGGTAAAGGCTTTCATAATAATATCGGCCGGATTCGGCGAGGAGACGAAAGCCGGAGCCGAACTTGAGAAACGCATCGTGGCATCATGCGGAAAGTACGGAGCGGCGCTCATCGGGCCAAACTGCATCGGACTGATGAACTCATGGCACCACAGCGTGTTCACGAAACCCATACCTACGCTTCACGAAAAGGGCGTAGACTTCATCAGCGGGTCGGGAGCCACTGCGGTGTTCATACTCGAATCAGCCGTAATCAAGGGATTGCCGTTCAACTCTGTATGGAGTGTTGGCAACAGCAGGCAGATAGGCATTGAGGACGTTCTGCAATACATGGACGAAAACTTCGACCCCGCGCGCGACTCGCACATCAAGTTACTTTACATCGAAAACATCAACGACCCTGACAAACTGCTGTTCCACGCCGGCTCGCTGATACGCAAAGGCTGCCGTATAGCGGCAATCAAGGCAGGCAGCAGCGAGAGCGGAAGCCGCGCCGCGTCATCGCATACGGGAGCGATAGCCAGCAGCGACTCGGCAGTGGAGGCTCTTTTCCGCAAAGCCGGGATAGTACGCTGCTTCTCGCGCGAGGAACTTACCACCGTAGGCTGCATCTTCACGCTGCCTCCGCTGGCAGGCCGCAACTTCGCAATAGTAACCCATGCCGGCGGCCCGGGCGTGATGCTGACCGACGCTTTGTCGAAAGGAGGGCTCAACGTGCCCAAGATTGAAGGGCCTGACGCCGACGAACTGAAAAGCAAACTGTTCCCCGGATCGTCGGTATCCAACCCTATCGACATACTCGCCACAGGCACCCCGGAGCATCTCGCGCTTGCAATAGACTACTGCGAGAATAAGTTTAATGGCATCGACGCAATTTTCGTAATCTTCGGAACACCGGGACTTGTTCAGTTATACGAGGCTTACGACGTGCTCCACAAGAAGATTCTCGAATGTAAAAAGCCAATATTCCCCATTCTGCCGTGCCTTCACACGGCCGGTCCCGAGGTGGCCGAGTTCCTCAAGAAAGGGCATGTCAACTTCAGCGACGAGGTGACTCTTGCCACAGCTCTTACCCAAGTAATGAAGACTCCGCGGCCAGCTTCGCCCGAGATAGAGCTGTTCGGCGTCGACGTTCCACGCATACGCGAGGTCATCAGCCGTATTGACGGCAACGGATACATCTCTCCGCAGCATGTTCACGAGTTGCTCGAATGTGCCGGCATACCAATGGTGCCCGAGAAAGTAAGCGCCGACAAGACCGAGCTTACGGCCTTCGCCGAAAACGTAGGCTACCCTGTCGTGGCCAAGGTTGTAGGTCCAGTGCATAAGAGTGACGTTGGCGGAGTGGCCCTCAACATACGTAGCGCCGAGCACTTAGGCATCGAGTTTGACCGAATGATGCAGATAGAAGGTGCCACGGCGATAATGGTACAGAAAATGATAAAGGGCCGCGAGCTGTTCATCGGGGCGAAATACGAGCCGCGTTTCGGGCACATCGTGCTATGCGGACTTGGCGGAATATTCGTCGAAACGCTGAAAGACGTGTCAAGCGGACTTGCCCCGCTCTCTTACGACGAGGCTTATTCCATGATACGTTCACTCAGGGCGTACAAGATAATAAAAGGTACGAGAGGCCAGAAAGGCATCAACGAAAAGAAATACGCCGAGATAATAGTGCGCCTGTCAACGCTACTGCGCTTCGCAACGGAAATAAAGGAAATGGACATCAACCCGCTCTTGGCCGACGAGAACGATGTTGTGGCCGTTGACGCGAGGATAAGAATTGAGAAGAATAATAATTAAGAGTTAAGAATTAATAGTTAAGAAAATATGTTATGTTGCTTAAATTCAACAACAAAGCATATTTTCTTAACTCTTAATTCTTAACTCTTAATTGAATAAATTTCAGCCAAATATGAAGATACTCGTAATAGAAGACAACGCCGACCTGCGCGAAGTGATTACCCGCTCGCTTGAAAAAGAGCGGTATGTGGTGGAGACTGCGGCCGACTACAGCACCGCGCGGACTAAGGTTTTCATATATGAATATGACTGCATACTGCTCGACATCATGCTGCCAGACGGCAACGGGCTTAACCTGCTACGTGAGCTTGCCGACCGCGGAAAACGCAACAACGTTATAATAATATCGGCTAAAGACTCCATCGAGGACAAAGTCAACGGACTGGAGCTGGGTGCCGACGACTATCTGGCAAAGCCTTTCCACCTCGCGGAACTGCACGCGAGGATACGGAGCGTGATGCGACGCAACGCACAAGGCGGTGAACGCTCGATAAAAATAGGCAACGTGACGATACATCCCGACACGTTCAAGGTGGAGGTCGGCGGCAAGGACATCGACTTAGGGCGCAAGGAATACGACATACTGCATTACTTCGTCAACCGCCCCAACCGCCTTGTAGAGAAAGAGACACTGGCCGAAGCCGTATGGGGCGACGCCATCGACCAAGCCGACAACTTCGATTTCATATACGCCCAGATGAAAAACCTGCGCAAAAGGCTCAAAGCCGCTGGTGCCGACATCGAGATAAAGACCGTCTACGGATTCGGATATAAACTCATAACAGGCTGAAACGCCTGCGAAAAAAAAGCCATACAACAAGCCATAAAGCATGAAACTGCAAAACGTCATAACCTTCCGTCTGTCGATATTAAAGGCCATAAGCATTGCCTTATGGGCCGTATGCTTTTATTTCGCGATAATAAAAGAGATTAACAACGAGACTGACGAGGCCCTGACTACATACGCGGAAACCCTCATTACCGACTATCTCGCAGGCGAGGAATTGCCTGACAGCAGCGCAGCGCCCGGCGACCAGTACGCCATACGCAACGTTACGGCCGACTATGCCGCCCGCCACCGCCACATAAGATACAAGGATTCCGAAATGTATTTCAGTTCAAGCTATGATTACGAGCCGGCCCGCGTTGTGACATACATATTCAAAACGGACAGCGGACAGTGGCGCGAGCTTACGGCCTTTACCGCCACTATCGACAAGACCGAGCTGAAACAGGTCATTCTTTACTGGCTCATAGCACTCTACGTGGTGATACTCGCAGGCATAATAGTAGTAAACCGGTGGACCGTGCGACACAGCATGAAACCGCTCGACAGGCTTTTCAACTGGCTCGACTCATACAAGCTGGGGCAAGGCTACAAGCCGCTTGACAACCCTACAGGCATTACCGAATTCAAGAGGCTTAACGAGACGGTGGCCAGGAGCATAGAAAGAAGCGAGCTGCAATACGAACAACAGAAGCTGTTCATAGCCAACGCATCGCACGAAATGCAGACTCCGCTGGCCGTATGCACCAACCGCCTTGAGATGTTACTCGACGACGAGACTCTTACCGAAAGCCAGATGGCCGAGATAATAAAGACCATGCGCACGCTGAAAAGCCTCTCGGCCACCAACCGCTCGCTGCTGCTGCTCTGCAAGATAGACAACAGGCAGGTGGGCAAAGGCGTGATGATAGATTTCAAAGAGACGACAACGCGCCTGCTTGCCGACCTCGAAAGCGTTTACAGCCACAAGGGAATAGCAGTAAGCGCAAGTCTTGACGAAGCGCCTCAAGCCGAAATGGACGCGCAACTGGCCGACATCATGACGGGCAACCTACTGAAAAACGCATTCATCCACAATACCGCCGGAGGCCGCATTTACGTTGCAACCGACGCACGGACGCTGACAGTTGCCAACACGGGAGAACCGACGAAGCTCGACGAAAACAAGATATTCGAGCGCTTTTACCACTCGGCCGGCAAGAAATCGTCGACCGGACTCGGCCTAGCCCTCGTAAAGGCGATATGCGACCTTTACGGTTTCGACATAAAGTACACGTTTGATAACGGAATGCACACATTCCAGATAACATTCAGCCTAGGGCATAAAGCCTGAATACTAAAAATAAGTTAAAAGGCCGGGGATGCCTTCCTTTTTCAGATTCTTTTCAGAATGAACGGTCATCTTTGCATCAGAAAAAGAAACAAAGATGAATAATAACCCTAAAAAACGTAAGATTATGAAAAGAATCATCAAGACAACAGTAGCCGCGTTAGTTTGCCTCGTAGCGTTCCAGACAGCCGCAATAGCCGACAACGACAAACCGATAAGCATAAGCCAGCTGCCGGCCACGGCACAGCAGGTAATCAAGAAGCACTTCGGAAAGAAGAAAGTGGCCCTAGCAAAGCAAGAGTCGGGACTGTTCGAAAAGAGCTACGACGTAGTGTTCAACAACGGCGAAAAGGTTGAGTTCGACCGCAAGGGCAACTGGACCGAGATAAACTGCAAACTGTCGTCCGTGCCGACGGGACTCGTTCCGGCGAAAATCACACAGTATGTGAAATCAACCTATCCCGGAGCAAAAATACTTGAAATCGAGAAAGACGACAGCCAGTATGAAGTGAAACTGTCAAACATGCTCGAGGTGACATTCAACAGGAACTTCCAAGTAGTCGACATCGACGACTGAAACTAGGATTTAAAAGGACTTATAGAAGCCAAGGAAGTTAAAACCGTTAGCTTTGCGGCAGACGGCCGCCAAGGCTTTCGGCTTTAACTTCCATGTAAACCTAGCGAACGGTTACTCCTTTTACGTCCTCTAACTTCTTTCTTACAATGAAAACAATCATCACATCGCTGCTCCTTGCCGTAACAACGATGATGCCGGCGGCGGCCTGCGCCGAGACCGGAGGCGACAAGGCTATCTCGCCAGACCGTCTGCCGAAAGCCGCCTTGCTGACAATAAGGACCCATCTGCCAAACCGCAAGATAGCCATAGCCAAGGTGGAGAGCGAACTGTTCAGCAAAAGCTACACCGTGATATTCACCAACGGCGAGAAAATAGAGTTCGACGGGCGCGGACGCTGGACTGAGATAAAATGCAAACGTTCTGCCGTTCCGGCATCGCTTGTGCCGTCGCGGATAAGCAGCTACATACGGGAAAACTACCCTGACTGCCGCATACTCGAGATTGAACGCGACGACGACGAGTATGAAGTGAAGCTGTCCAACTATGTGGAAGTGACATTCAACCGTGATTTTGAAGTGATAGACATTGACTGACAACGAGTGATAGTTGCATTAAATAATGATGAATGAAACGGATGATTTGACTAATCCGTAACCCTCCGGCAACCGGCGGGTTTACAAAAGGCCACCTTTCGCAATATGAAAGGTGGCCTTTTAGCGTGCGAAAGGCCACCTTTTGGAAGATGAAAGGCCGTCTTTTGCGACGCAAAAGACGGCCTTTCACAACAGTGCTGACTATCAGCAAGTTACACAGCAGTGCGTTTTTACCGTCTGCTGTCGCTCTTTATGAACTTCGCCGCACCGCTTCCGGCCTTCACGATGTATGTTCCGTCGGCTATGCCCGAACCCGGAATCACATGCACGTAATTGTCAGCGGCCTTGCCACGATAGATTACAGCTCCGTTAATGTCATAAAGAACAACCGACGTTCCGGCCTCAACGCCGTAAACAAGAATGTCGCCGCCTTCAACCGCCACGCGCATACCTCCTTCGGTCTCAACGCCGTCGACACCGGTGGCGGTAAGCGTCACGGGTGACGAATACTTCTCGCCTGAAACCGAGTAAATGGCCGATACCTGATATTCAAGATACTTGTTGTCGGCCGGTTTGGTGTCGGTGTATGTCGTTTCCTTCACCGTCTCGGTGTTAAGACGTTCACGGTTGCGGTAAACGTTGTAGCCCATAAAGGCGTTCTTCTGCGACGAAACGCTGCTTCCGGCAGGCGCTGATACAAGTTTGGCACCTACAGGCGCTAGCTTCGGAGAGAACGGCTTGCGCGGGGCTTTCCTTACGGTGTTAGGCTCGAGCGGAGCGTTTGAGTAAGGGCTTAGTCCTATTGAAATGTTCCAGTTGGCGTCGATGCCGGTCTCTGAGTCGTTCAGCAGGCTCCATGTCTTGCCGTCGTTCGAGTACAGGTTACCGCGCCCGCTGTTGGCAGGGCCTTTGTCATAGCCGAGCGGAGCGGTTATCTCGTTGTGCTCGATGTAGACTGCCACGAGCAGGTCTTTCGACGTGTCGAGGTCTAGCGGCTCGTCAAGTTTCACGTTGTTGAACGCATACTGGCGCATCGTGGGCACGTATTGCTGGCGCACAAGGGTGTTGCCCTCGTAAACGAGGACGAACAGCGCGTCGGGTATCTGGTTGATGTAAAACTCTACGTCGGTAAGCGTCAGTTCCTCATAATCCTTCAGGTCGGACGCCGTCCAGCGCGCTCCCGCGAAGAACGAGCCGCCGTTCGACACGCCGCCCGCGTCATAACTGTTGCCGTCGTGCCAGCGCAGGTATATCGGTTCGCCCAAAGCCGGGAACTGCCAGTCGAGCTTCACGCTGCCGTCAGCCTCGTATCCGGCCGTAAGACCGGTCGGGGCGAGGCCGCCGTTGTCGTAGTCGAGGTCGATTCCGACCGCTTCAGACAAGTCGCTGACGGCCGAAAGCACCGTAGTCAGGCGCACTTGGTAGTCATAATGGCCGGGCACGAGGTTACGGTCGATGTAACTTACGCCCGTAACCGGCTCGTCATTGATCTGTTCGCCGTTGCGGAATATGTCGTAAGCGTAGACGTTCGACTGCGTTTTCTGGGCGTACATACGCACCGCGTCGACAATTTGCGCGGCCACGTCAGCCGGTTTCCTTATCGCTATATATTCCGTTCCCTCTGGTATGTCTGCCTCAATCTCGGTCCAAGCCTCGTTGGTCTGGAATGTTTCCATTGCGATGAAGTCCTGCTCGTCGGTGCCTCCTATCGAGCGCAACAGCGTCAACGACCCGTGTCCGTTATGGTCGTCGGCATTGCGCACGGCCATCTTCAAGTATGACATTCCGCCCGTAGGAATTATCATCGTAGCCTCGCCGCCCTTGGCTGCGGTCATGGCTTTCACGCCTTCGTAAGCATAGTCGGCGGTCACGGTCCAAGCGTTGCCGCCGTTAATCCAGCCATCCACGTCGACTGGAGTTTGCGCCGCGGCGGCCTCGAAGCTCTCGGTCTTGTCTGCGCCGACGTTCATGTCCGGGTCGACGAACGACAAGAGCACGTTGTATCCGTAAGTTGACTGCACGGCCTTAACGTCCTCAGGCACTTTGGCCTCACCCTTAGGCAGTATCTCCACATAGGCGCTAGCGCGGGCGGGTGACACCGTTCCGTCGATATAGACAGTCTCTATGCCATACAGATGCATGCCTTCCACGTCAAGATTTTCGGCAAAATAACGGCGCGTTAAAGGTTCTTCGTTCAGCTTCTCGTTGTCACGGTAAACGTTGTAGCCGGCCACTCCGCTAATGCTTTCAAGTTCGATGAACACAAACTTGGTGTTGGCGTTTTGACGTTGCAACGCCATTGCGAGGAACGTGGAGCCGTCGGGACGTGTCACGACAGACATTCCTCCGGCCGACGCGGTTGATATGTCGGCCAGCTCCGAGTAAGCACCCATGTCGATACTGCCCACCCTTTGCGATGTGGCAAAATCGTAGACGCCTATCGTATGGATGTTTTCGCCGCCCTGTTCGAAGGCGTACAGCAGGCCGTTATGATATGCCGTGCCGCTCGCTCCGAGAAGGGTCGGGCCAGTGCCAATCTTGCTTCCGTCCTTGGTCACATATATACTGGTCTCCCAGTCGCCTACCTCGAAACCGCCGTTGCCGCCGTCAAGGTCGGGGATATAGGCCAAGTGGCGCGAATATTCGGAAATAGACAATGTCTCAAGCACCGTATGCGAGTCCATGTCAACCTTGTAAATGCTGGTGCTGTAGTCGCCTACATAGAAGTTCTCGCCGTCATAAACAATGTTCCTTATTCCCTCTACGCCGTCAATGTCGAAACTCTCGATGAATTCTCCGGCCATTGAGTACTTGTTCACACGCCCGTCTTTAGAATACGTTGAGGTGTAAATGAAGTTGTTGTCCGAGGCTATACCCATCTCAACTCCTTCGTCATGACCGGTGAAAGAATTGAAATACTCCGGCAAGTCTTCGTCAGCGGTCACGGGACGGGTGGTTATGTCGGCCTTGAAGTCTGACACTTCAGCCGTAGGATAATCCCATCGCAAGGTCACTTCGCGGTTGACGTGGACATCGGAATTTACCGCCGACGGTACGTATCGTCCGTCGATGCCGATTATTTCAACTCTAACAGGAGATGTCTTGGCCGACTCTCCGCCGTCAGCATACACCGAAGATATGGCGTACTCATGTACTCCGGCCTCCTCGACAACATCCATATAGCTTGTTCCTTGCACCAAGTCTCCGTTCACCTTTTGGCCGTCACGGTATATGTTGTAGCCTGACGGTTCCTGTTCTGTCATAGTTTCAGGAGCGACAAAGTTGATATTGATATTAAAGTTGCCGGCCACGCCCTGATAAGAGGCAGGGAACCATGTCTCGCCATCCATTGACAAGACGTTGCCCTTGCCGTTGACCGCCGGGCTGTCGTCCATAGCCAAAGGCATGATGTTGCTGGCATTCATCAGCTGGAAGGCAAAACGGTATGTCGAACCGGGCTCTATATACAGCTCGTCTTCAACCGGAACATCGGTATAAGTGCCGTCATACAATATGTTGCCGTTATACCTTTTATTATAAATTTCTTCTCCGTCCTTGTATATCAGAAGCCCAAGGTAAGTGCAGGGATTGACAAGCTGCACGGCAACTGACGATATCCGCTTGTTACGGTAAGGCACAAGGTCGTCGGCATCCCATACCGACGCTGCATAGAAATAGCCGCCCTCGGTTATTCCGAGCTGGTCTGCATGAACGCCGGTTGACCATGACACAGTGGCCTGTTCGCCTGCTTCCGCTAGCGGAGACTTCCACGCAAGGCTGACGTTCTTGTTCATTTCTACGGTGGCGGCGGCCTCAAGCGGAGCATAATACTGCGCTCCTTGCTTTACGAACGCCGACACTGAGTCTGACGGAATAGACTCTACATCGCCGCCGTAAACGGCCGTCACCTTATAACTATACTCTCCGTAAACCAGTTTGTCGTCAGTATACGTTGTCTCGGTGACTGTCTCCGCATTTACCTTACGCCCGTCACGGTAAACATTATAACCCTGAGGCGCACGGTCGGCATCACCCGACCGCCAGCTTAGTTTTACTGAAGCAACGCCCGGTTCGGCCTTAAAGTCAACAGGTTTAGGAGCCGCAGCGTCGGCGTTTACGTTCATATTGACCGTCAACGACAGACCGCCTAACTCTGGAAGGGTAAGCATTTCAGCCGACGTAGATAACTTATCGCCGTTCTTGGCGTCAGCCGAATTGAAGCTGAACGTTATTTCCTGCCCCGCGCCGGGCTGCACCGTGCCGTGCCTAGGCGACATCGCGAGCCACTTGTCGGCCTCGCAAAGGGTGTAGTTGAATATCAATCCCGGCGACTGTTGCAGCACTCCGGTGAGCGTTAGCGTACCATCCTTGATGTCGAACGATGTAGACAAGCCGCCTATACGGTTCACGCCGGTGGTGGCATCGCCTATCTTATAACCCGGAATGTCGGTAGCCACATGATTTACGCCGGTAAGACGCCCGGTGTTCACGCTCCACTGGCGTATCGTGACGCCGTCAAGCATCTCCATTGACGACGCTCCGTCGGCAAGCCAAATATACGGACCGCCGGGCGTTGTGCCGTCAAACGCCGTACCGATGACGGATAGTGTCGCCGAGCTATCAAAGTTTGTGAGGCTTCGCATTATTCCCCCGGCACGGTTAATGCGCGCTATCGTATTATAATTTCCTACCCAGAACTGGTCGTTACGCGGGTCGTAGCAGCAGTGGGTTATCTCCAAGTCAGGCTGGCTTGCCACTGTAATGATGCCTGCCACGCGCTTGTTGTAGAAGTCAAACTGGAACACACGGTTTGAGCCATCGCCTCCGTAGAAGTAGCGTCCGTCAAAAGTAAGGTCGTAAACAGGGTAATACATGTCTGGCAGACGGAAGCGCTCGACTAGCTTTCCGTTCTTGTCATACTTCCAGAACTCGCCAAGCTCGGTGTAAGAACTGGTATAATAGTTCTCGCCATCAAACGCGACGCACGACTGAAGGTCGCCCGACGCGGTGAAAGCGCCCTGTATCTTCCATTGGTTCGTCACGTCGCCTTTGCCTGTTTCGGGCTGTGTATTCAAGTACCACGTCATCGGGCCGTCGCCGGTGTTTTCCAAAGTGACAGTCTTCTGCAGGCTGCTTTCGGCGGCCATGTCGGCCGTCACCTCGGTCTCGGACAACTGCATGACGGGCCTTGTAAGCTGTGCGGTGAAGGCGTTTTCGCCGTCCTTGTCAACAGTCAGCGTACCGCTGTACACGTTATAGCCGCCGTAAACTATCGACACGGTGTAAGTGTCGTCCTCGATTTCATCGAAAACTATCTTTCCATCAGCGTCGGTAGTGGCGTTGTATACGCCTCCGGCGTTGCCCGTAAGCGTCACCGGACAATCGGCCACCGGGCCGTCGGCCGAAGCAACCGTGACCGTTGCCGTAGCCCAGTCGGGATTCCATATCTTCACGTCGTCAACAAACCAATAATCGATGTAGGTGGCCACCGCTCCGTGGGCGCGGAAACGCACGCGGAAAAGGTTGCCGTCAAGGTACTGGCCGATGTTGTACTGGCATACTTTCCAGTCAAATTCTCCCTGCGTGTTGTCAAACTCGTCAACAGTTGTCCATGTCTTGCCGCCGTCGCCGGTCACTTCAACGGCAAGGTAGTCTTTGTTGCGCCGCTCGTAGTTCTGCAGTTTCAGGTTGAAGCGCAGGTAAGTGTTCTTTATGTTGCGTGTGTTCAGCTCGCGCGTCACGAGCGACTGGCTGTACTGCGTCTGGCTTGAATACCTGAAGGTGGCGCAGGGGTCTACCAGCCCTTTGGCGTAATAGTCGATGCTCCAATGGTTTTCGGTGTTGGCATCGTGGTTCACTGTGCTCCACTTGTCGGCGGCCAAAGTCCACGTCTCGAAGTCGTCCTCGAAGGGCAGGAGCCTGATGTCGGGCACCTCTACCTGCAACTGTTCCGACTGCCCTGACTCGCTGCCGTCTGAATAAACGGCGGTCACCGTGTAAACGAATGTGCCGTAGTCGCCAACCGTGTCGGTATATCTCACCTGTGTCAAAGGCGCGCCGTTTACCTTTTCGCCGTCCCTGTACACGTTGAAGCCGGTGAGCCTTGCGCCTGCAGCCGGAGCCTTATTGGGCATCACGCCGGGACGCACCTCGTTGGTGCCGACGAAGATGTCGTCAATCATCAGCATGAAGGCGTCGTCCGACACGCAGTTTATCGTAACGTACTTGGCTTCCTTCGGAATGTCGAACTCGTACAAGTTCCACGCGGCGGGCAGCTCTATATAGTCGCCGCCCTGCACCCACTTGAAGCTCGACGGGCTGGTGCCTGTTGTCGAATAGCCCACGCGCACACGCTCAAGACTGTACGAATCGGTATAGCTGCGCGCCATGAAACTGAGCTTGAAGTCGCTCGTGAAGCTCAGCGCGGGCGATATGATATAGTCGTTGTTGGGCACGTCGGCCGCGCAAAAGTCCACCAGCATCTTCTTGCCCGAATAAGGAGTATAGTTAGGGTTGGTGTCAGTGGCGGGCGAGGTCTGCGACGGATTCATCACTATGAACGCCATCCTCTGCCCTTGGTTGGGAAAGGTGCACGCCTGCCATGTGTACGTCCATGCATTGTCAGCGTCGATATACTGCCAGCCTATGCTTCCCGTAGAGTTTATCACGAAGTCGTCGTGGGTCTCGAAATCCTCCCAGTAGCCGTCTGTCTTCTCAGGAGTGTTCCAGCTTATGGCCACCTCCCTGTCGCTGACTCCCATCAGGCGGAGCCCGTAGGGTATGCCGTCCTCATGGCCTTCAAGGCTTATCCGCGAATAGGGCGACCGCTGAGTGTCGACCTTGGCGGGCAGCGTAGCCGCAGGCTTCACTTTCTCCTGCTTGCCGTCTGTGCGGCCGTCGGTTATCGCGGCCACGCCTGCAGCGCACCCGGCAACCGCCAGCAACGACAAAATGTATTTCTGCAATTTCATTGTTACGTATGTTTTTTGTTTATATGTGGCATGTCATTCCGTTACGTCCGGCCTTTGTTTTTTGCTAAAACCGCAAACAGCTGATTGCCAGCAAGTTGCCTTCAGCCGTGCGAAAGGCCGTGTTTTGTCATACGAAAGGCCATGTTTCAGGCTGTAAAAGGCGGTCTTTCGCGCGGCAAAAGGCCGCCTTTTGCAAACCCGGATTTTTGATACAGCCGCGCAGGCCGCCGTAAGCGGTGACATTACTGTATGTGTATTATCTTATTATCACTTTGGTATTATACGTCCGGCCGTCGCTTTCAATAGCCACAATCACGATGCCCGGGCCGCCCGGCAGGCTTATTTCGGCCTGCGTGCCCTTGGCCTCTCCGCTGTAAAGCAGCGCGCCCGATGGCGACGTACAAGTGATGCGGCTGCCCGGCTTCAGGCCGTCAAGGCCGAGAGTGCCGGCCCCGGCGGTGACGCTTATGCCCGACCCGCTTATGACTTCGGTTATCGACGACGTGCCGTCATACTCGTAATAGGCGTTCTCCGACTGGTCGTAGAAGAAGATTCCGTCGCCAGCGGCTACCCACGCTACATACTTCCCGTTGTTGAACTCGCCGGGAGTTACGGCGTTGATGACCTGCGACGTGCCATAAGACGCGCCTCCGGCAAGGTCTTCTATTATCATTCCGTCGTTGTAGCCGAGCGTCAGGTACTTCACGCGCCCGTTCCTTCCGCCGTGCGTGAACTTGAAACGCAGCTTGCGGAAGCCCTGCCCTTCTACGTAAGTCTTCCAGTCGCACTCTTGCCCTTCGTTGTCATACTCGGCCAAGGTAACCTTCGAGCCAACGCTCGTCCACGTAGAGCCGTCTTTCGTTCCCTCTACAACCAGCTCTGAACTGCCCATAGGGCCTGACGTTGTGACCATGAACTTCAGGTCGTCTATACCCTCGGGTATGTCGATAAGCTCAACGGTGGCGTCGCCGGTGAACAGCATAGAGCCTGTGCTCAGTTGCACGTCGCCCTCAGCTTTCTCGAAGAACGACATCGGAGCGAACACCAGCACCTCGTTAGGTTCGTCGGTTTCCTTGCCCAGATAGAAATAATAGTAAGCAGCCTTGTCCACCGGTGTCCATTCAGCTGTCAGCTGGTCGTCGCCCGTACGCTCAAACTTCGTTATCTTAGGCGTACCCAGTTTCTCGGTCACTGCAACCTGCCAAATCCACAAGTTGGTCTGCAACTTCTCCGAACAACACCTGAAAGCGATGTAAATATCCTGCCCGGCGAAGCGGCTGAGGTCTACTTCCTCGATGTGCTGCTCGCCGAAATAGTCGGCGAACGACAGCCTTTCAATCAGGAAGAAGTCGTCAATGTCGCTCGTCTTGGTCGATACGTATATCTCAAGGTCTTCCACGGTAGTGGTCTCGGTAACACCGCGTAAGAAGATCAGCGTGCCGTTCTCGGGCACGTGTACGCGCCGCTTGCTTATCAGCCAGTCGTCGGCGTTGTTCCAATAGTCAAACTGGTAAACCAGTCCGCCCGTGCTTTCGTCGAGTATCCACGTGGTGCCGTCGCCGTTGCGGTCAACTATCTGCCAGCAGTCGGGCTGTCCGTTAGTCCATGATGTGAAGTCGCCAATGAACGGGGCGGTGGCCGTCCGGCACTCCGTAGCGAACAATACCGACGAGCCGTAGATGTAAGCTCCGTCGGCGGTCTTTACGTACGCCCTCACGTTATAGTTGCTTCCGGGCTGCAGGCCGTCAACCGATGCGGTGAACTTGCCGTCCTCCATAGTGGCCGTCTTGTGCTCGTCGTCGATAGTAGGGTTCTCCTCCAACGACCAGCAGAAGCCCGCCTCCTTCACGGCTTGCGTGTTGCCGGTCATCTCTCCTACGAAAGTCGCCGTCACGTCGCGCACGTCGCTCGGCACGTTTGTCTTAACGAAATCCCACGTTGACGTTCCACCACTCACTTGGAAGCGTATCATTCCGTCCTGCTCGGTGATGTTCGTCACCGGCACTCCTGTCGGTTCGTTGTTCCAGTTGAGCGAGTTCGGCGTGGAAGTGTCGGTGAACTCGGTGTTCGCGCTTGTCCCGGGATAGGTGTCTCCGGCGCGTGAGTTCTCGTCGTCAACGCCGTCGGCCGCCTTGATGTACATGCAGCGGTGCTTCGCGTTGTTGTTAGGGCCGTTCACGTCCCAGTATTCCTCCCTCATCTCGTCGGTGTAGTCATAGTGGTAAATGAGCAGTCCGTGTGCGGGAATGTAGCGGTCCCAGCCTGTCTGCTGCCTGTTCTCAAGCACGAACCACTCGTAGCCCGTGCCCTCCTCGCGGCCCGGCTGGGCGTTGATATAGCGCGCCTTGTTGGTCGACACGTTGTCGAGCGTTACGTCCTCGGGGTCTTTAAGCTCCACTATGTCGGTGCCTTCAACGGCCCAGCCCATCTGCAAACGCTCGAACGCCATCAAGTAAGGGGGCGTGCGGCTGTCGTTATTGTAGCTGCCCGAGGCGTAAAGGCTGTAAGCACCGGGATCCACTCCGTAGCCGTTGGTGTAGTCGTCGGTGTCATACATGTCCTTCAACCCGAGTATGTGTCCGAACTCATGGGTGAACGTTCCGATGCCGTCCATAGTCGGAGTTTCGGGGTATCCGGGCATACCTACAAGCTCGGCGGAGCACGAATATTCGTCTATTTGCACCCCGTCGATTTCGAACACGTCGTCGCCCATAGTCCAGCTGTGGGGCCACATGTCGTCGGCGTTGGCCGTACTGGCCTCGCTGTAGCCTGCGTATATTATGTAACAGTTGTCAACAACGCCGTCGCCGTCGTTGTCAAACTGGCTGAAGTCAAGCCCGGGATTGGCCGCCTTGGCCAACTGGCAAGCCTCTTTCACCATGTCGCGGGGGTTCGCGTCCTCGCCGGTATCTTCCGAGTTGCCTGCGTAATACACTTGGTTCTGCGACAAAGTGTAAGGACCCACCACTTGGAAGTTGGGCACAAACTGGCCCATCGAGTTGTCGCGCCAGTAGTCTTTCACGCTGCCCGTGCCGCCGTTGGTGCTGTAACCCGGCTCGTTAAGCCACGTCTCAAAGTCGCTTTGGCCGTATTTGAACGCGCAATCCTTGAAGTTGACGAGTATCACAAGATACTGCGACTCGGCCTGATTGGCGGCCTTCGCCTTCATCGCCCCATTGGCCTTGCGCCCCGTCTTCAACACTCTTTTATGCTGTTTCACCGTTACCGGCCGCCTCGCCTTTATGTCGGCGTTTACCAGCTTGGCGGCTTTCAGCCCGGCAACGAGCGTCTTTTCGGCGGAGTTACGCTCTCCTACGTTGTGGGCGCGCTGCTTGGTTATCGTCTTGCGGCCCGTCGTAAAGTCGTAATCGACATAACAAAAATATCCTGCCTTGTCCTTATCAAGCAGGAAACCGTCAATCGTCGTAACATAATGGAAACTCTCGTCGCCGTGTATCCTCACCGTAACCGTTGTGCCGTCGGGCTGCGTCACGGTAATCGGACGCGGATAAGCCTTGACGGCTTCGGCCGCTTGGGGCACGCACAACGCGACGGCAAAAGCCGCCAGAAGTTGTTTCAGATGTATCATTTCTTGTGTATTTATAAAAAAATTAACGGCGTTTGCCGTTCCTTGAAAACACCGGAACGGCAAACGCCAACGGATTATAGGGTTATCTTACAGACACTTTCTTCACCGTGTCGTTAATCTTCACAATGTAAATTCCCGGTTCAAGGCTGAACGAGGCGCTGCCTGAAACCTTCTCGTTAACAACCATCGCGCCCGAAACCGTGTACACTTTTACATCGGCATTGTCGGCGTTCACGTTGATGTTGCCGCCGCTTACGCTTACAGTAGAGTTGTCAACGGTAGCGTCTTTGATTGATGTCGCGGTGCCGCCGAGCGTCAACGTAGCCGCTGTACCCTGCTCGAACTTAAAGTAATAGTCGCCCGCTACGGTTATGTTGCCTGTCCATAAGTAATAATCAAGCGTGTTATAGTTACTGTCATAATTGGAGAAGTAGAAGTAGTTGCCATATCCACCAGCCTCAGCGCTTTCCTTGCTCTCGTAATAATAGCCTCCAAGATAATTGTCCGACTTGATTTCGACACTGCCTTCCGTAAGCTTTGCCTTGCACCAAACGGGCTTGTCGTAAGACGGAGCGGGTATTGACACTTCCTGTCCGGCTACCAATTCTATAGGGTTGTCAACCGTTTCACCCGGCTCGGCATCCCTTATGGTAAAGGTGACTACGCTGCCTTCATAGGCGTTTGTGAGCTTAAGGTTCACAAAATATACGTCACCCTCAGCAACAGGAGTCGTCGCCTCATAGCTTTGGGTTGAACCTTCAGTGCCTATGGCAGAAGTGATCATCGACTGCATACCGTAAACCGGGTCGGTGCCATAGAACATATTGTCGCCCGAGTTTACGGTAACGTCGCTGCTGATGACGAGCACTCCACTCCTTTCCGCAGTGTACTTGAGCCACAAGTTGCTGTAAACCTTGTCTTCGAGGGTAAACTGTCCGTTTTCAACTATTATCGGATTGGAGCTGCTTTCGCCGACCTCATATTCTGATTCTTCCAGCGTAAAGCTCTTTCCGTCGTTGTCTCCGTCAATCTTGATAAGGTAAGCCGTGCCTTCGGTTATGTCCAAAGTATAGTCGGTGCCAACAACTATCGGAGTGTAATTACCGTCATACTGGCCTGTGCCGCGCGGGAAAGAAACCGTCATGCCGGGAACTCCCTTGATGACCATCTTGCCCGTCAGTGTAGCGGTGTAAGTGTAATACTTTGTTCCGTCGCCGCTGATTGTGTTTTCGCCTACGACCGCAGGGATAGGATCGGTTATCACGTCGCCCTGCTTGATGTCCTCATAAGAAACGTCGAAGGTGACGCTGCCCGTCTCGTATGACGTCCATACTACCATATAATCCTGGCCGTTCTCGCCGCCGTCTACCACGGCACGCACCGAGCCGTTGCCCGAAGTGCCCGAATAACGGCTGCCGCCCTTGGGATAAACAGTTACTATCGTGTTAGGATTGGTTACTTCAGAAGTTGCCTCGACACACAGGAACTGGTGCACGCCGGCCGGCACCGTAACCGAATAATAATAGTCGGTAACGCCCGCCTTGGTAACGTTGCCGGTAGAGGGAACGTCGAGTTTTATCGGGTTATCCTCCTTGTCGCCGGGCGCATACGCTTCTTCCGTGAAAGTGAATATGTCCGCTTCTACCGTAGCTTCAAGTTTGCTTACACATATATAATATGTTTCTCCTACCGTAGGCATCTCAAAACGAACGTCGAAACTGCCTGTCGATGAGAACGCGCAAGGCGACTGGTACGTGATGTTCTGCTTGCCCCTGTACACCTTAACCTGCCCGCCCGGCAGCGAGGCCGTGCTGCTTATCACTCCGTATCCCGTCTTGGTATTGGTGAATACGTAGTAATAATCGCCCAAGGCTATGGGAAGTGTGTTTTCACCATCAACTATCTTGAAAGGATTATCAAGCGTGCCGGGCTCGGGATGGGTAATCTCCGAGGTGAACACTATGTTGTCGTAAGCGGTGAATACAAATTTGTATGTCTCGCCTTTGGTTACAGGCTGTTTAAACACATTATTATAATTTTCGTCATAACTGGACGTAACCGTCGCACCGTTGACCGTCGCACCGCTTACATAAGCAAACGACGTAAGTTCCAGCACTCCGTCTTCAGTTGCCGTATATGTGGCATAAGTGTTTTGTACGTAACCGCTGCTTGTGCTGTTTACGTCGCCTAAGAAAAGGTCGTCACCTACCGTTATCACAGCCGGATTGTCCTCGGAAAGGCCCTTGCCGTAGTTGGCGTAAGGGGTGATTTCGGCCTCGAATGTCGTAGTTGAGTACACGTTAGCCATAAGATACACAGTCTCGCCCGCGCCAACCGGCAGGTAGAACGGGTATGGGTTGCTATAGCTTGAAGCGCCCTTGAGCGTCACCCTCGTGCCGCTGTCATCAAGTTTGAAAGCGGAGAAACCGTAAAATCCAGTGAGCTTCACCAGCACATTTTCTTCAGCCGTGTATTTCCAATACGTCTCACCCGTTGCGGTAGGCTCATATTCATTTGCCCCCCCCTTCAGCTCCAGCGCAGTTTCGGGTGTTGTCTGCGCCATAACCGTGACGGCAAAGACCGCCAACAGCAATGTCAGTAAATGTTTCTTCATAATTAAATGTTTTATAGTTAATTTCTATTATTTATCTTATCATCTCAAATAAAATTGAGTTTCAATCTTTTAATAATTAAAAAATTTGCCAGCAAATATACAAAAATAAAACACAAATAAAGAATAAAAATGAATTTTTCTTACAATAAAATTCATTTTCGTTTATATAACATCGACGATTAAAGGATTTTTATCTATATTTTATAAAAAATGTAATATGGCATTGTCAACATCTTATAAACAGTGCGGTGACGGCCTATACCACATTATATATTAAGCTGCCGTCGTCAGGAATGGTTGTTGCGGGCGTACACCCGAACGGCGGATGAATTCCAATATACCGTCTTTCGCCTTCCAAAAGGCCGTCTTTTGCACGATGAAAGGCCACCTTTCGC
>CAJMAO010000021.1 GCA_905211345.1 uncultured Prevotella sp. | reverse complement strand
TGTCAGCGTGAGCTGACAGCCGCCTGTCTTTTTGTGGCATAAAAAATGACGGAAGCAGTGCTTTGGTAGTGCCTCCGGCTTCCGTCAGTCGTCTTTCTTACCGTTTTTCGTTTCTCTTGTACACGTCGTCGCCGTGATGCTTGCCGTGCCATTCGGCGCACTCTTTGCATAGTTCGCCGCGTTCGTGGCAGTCGCGCACCGTGCAGCGGTCGTAGCGGCACGCTCCACAGTCATACCTTTCATCGCAGCATCCGTAGCCGCGCCTGTCGTCATTGCGGCGGTAGTCGCCGCAGCATCCGCCCCTGCGGTGGTGGCGGTAATGGCCGTCTTGGCACCCGTGTCCGCCGTGCCTGTAGCACTGTTGCTCCGTCCTGCGTGTAGGCGGTTCGTCGTTGTCGTGGCTGATGAAGGCCATCGTGCCTAGGCTGAACGTTCCGAGCAGTGCAAGGCTGATGATGATTTTTTTCATTATTGCTCCTTTCTTTATTTTGTTTTGTAGTTCTCTGTCGTGTGCAAAGTTAGGCATAACTGTCTAATTTACAGACATATTTTAGTTATAAAAGCGTAAAATCCGCTTAAGGCAATCATTTCCTGCCGCGCTTCAACACGGCTCTCACTACGAACCAAGCGTGCATGGCAAGCGTCATGGCCAGTCCGTAATGACGCCGCATAACGTCGAACCGTTCAAGGAGCGACGCCCGGTGGTACTTCGTGGTCTGTCCCTCGCGCTGGTAGCAGGCCACTGTGGCGTGGATGTTGACCAAAGGCAGCGTCATGCGCCCGGCCTCTTTCATCACCCGTATGCACCAGTCAACGTCGGCCGAGTGGCGGTAACGCAGGTCGTATGGCGTGCGCCGGGCTATGTCCGTGCGTGCGTAGAACGCCTGATGGCATACCAGCATACCGCTGCGGAACGACCGCCATGTAAGCCGCTCGGGCGGCGCGAGGCGGCGTCGGCCTATATAACGGCCGTCGTTGTCGGTAAGGCTGGTGTCGCCGTAGAGCACGGCGGGCAGCGGTTTGTCCGTGCTTTGCAGGTCTTCCAAACAAGCGTTGGCCGCTATGAGCGACAGTGTCGAGCCGTCAGGGTAGAAGTCGCCGGCGTTCATGAAGCACACATAGTCGCCCGTGGCAAGGGCAAGTCCCTTGTTCATAGCGTCATAGAGACCGTTGTCGGGTTCCGATATTACGCGCACTTCATGGCCGTTCATTGCCGCGTCCGACCGCCGTTTGTATTCTTTGGCAAGCTCTGCCGTGCCGTCAGTCGAGGCTCCGTCGACGATAATATGTTCTATGTTGCGGTATGCCTGGGCCATGACGCTTTCCGCAGTGCGCGTGAACACCGGAGCGGCGTTGTAGGTAATGGTGACGATCGTGAACTTTGTCATAGCTTGTAATGTCTGTAAGCGATGGCTTGGTTGTAAATCTCGATGTAGCGCATGGCCACGCTTTGCTGTGAATACGCCACTGCCACCTTGTGCACGGCGTTGCCGCTCAGCGTGCCGTAGTCGGCATCCTGCAGCGTCCAGCGTATGCCTTCGGCAAGGTCGTCGGCGTTTTTGTAAGCCGCCACGTAGCCGTTTTTGCGGTGGTCGATCATCTCCGGTATGCCTCCGGCATTGAAGCCTACGCACGGCAAGCCGCAGGCCATCGCCTCCATTATGGTGTTTGGCAGGTTGTCTTCAAGCGACGGAAGCACGAAAATATCGACCGCCGTGTACGCTTCAACAATCTTTTGCGGGTCGCTTACATAGCCGAGCGCATGGACGGGGAACGGCAGCCGCCCGGCCATCTCGTCAGCCTTGCCGCCCAGTATGGCTATGGCCGTGGTTTCTTTCATCACTGGACAGTCCGCGGCGAGTTTCGAGCAGGCTTCGGCTAGATAGTCCATGCCTTTGCGTTTGTCGGTGATTCGTTGTGAGACGAACAGTATGAGCCGCTTGTCTTGCGGCAGGGAGAGGCGCCGGCGCGCTTCGGCCTTGTCGCCGGGCTTGAAAAGCCGCGTGTCGATGGTGTTTGGAATATTTGCCACCTGTTTGCCGGTGAGCAGGCCGCTGCCCTTTACCGCCGTGGCAAGCCAGCGGCTGCAGGCCACGAACGTGATGTTGCCCGACTTCCACGTGCGCTCCTTCCTGTTCCAAACGCGGTGTGACAGGTCGTGGCGCGAGCCGTGGCCTGGCAAGTATTGGCAGTTTCCGCATCCGCCTGACTTGTACGCCTTGCACTGGCGCGGATAGTGGCAGATGCCCGTGGCTGGCCAGAAATCATGCAGGGTCCATACAACAGGCTTGCCTGAATCAAGTATTTTGCGTATGCCGTGGAGGGAAAGGAAACCTTGGTTGACCCAGTGCAGGTGGATTACGTCGGCCTCGCGGAACTCCCGGGTGCGGGTTACGTCGATGCCGGAGTTGGCGATGTCAACCTCGAACAAGTGTTTCCTTGAGAAGCGCAGATTGCTGAATATGCGCCAACGTTCCCACAAGAAGGCCCATTTACGCCGCATCTTGCCGCCTATGCCTACTACGGTAATGCTGTCGGTCTCCTTGTCGCGCACCATCATCTTGGCTTTTACGCCGTTGTTGTTGAGCGCTTCCATGAGGCGGTTGGCCGCTACGGCCGCTCCGCCGGTCCTTTCGCTTGTGTTTAGAATGAGAACACGCATCGTTGAAAACGTTGTTTTTTACACTGCTACAAAATTAAAACAAATTATGCGTTTTTCCAATAATAAGAGGCATTTTATCTGCTGTTTGCGCACACAATTTATTGATTTGTATCAAGAAAAGCGATAATGATGACAAAAATACACTCAAAAGTATTGACATGCGGGTATTTTCGTTGTATCTTTGCATTGTCAAAAGGTTAATAAATTGTTTAGGTTAGTAAATAGTATTAGTTTAAGGTAAAGTTTTCATGATTATTTAGGATGACAAAGGGGGCCGTGAGGTTGCCTTTCGAATCGAAAAGGTTTTTTAGTTAAACATATTTTTGATGCGCTGCAGCTCGTGAAGAGTTGCAGCGCATTTCTTATTCATTCACTGGCAAGAAAATGGCTGTTTGCAATGAGAAAGCCGTCATGCAAGATATTTCTTTCTTGCATGACGGCTTTATGTAAATTTGCGTATCGTGGATCAGAGTTTCTGTTTCACTTCGATTTCGGTGAATGTCTCGATGATGTCTCCTACGATGATGTCGTTGAAATTGACAAGACTGATACCGCACTCGAAGTTTACGCCTACTTCCTTCACGTCGTCCTTGAAGCGTTTCAGGGCGTTTATTTCGCCTGTGTGTACCACGATGCCGTCGCGCACTACGCGCGCCTTATCGCTACGGTGGACTTTTCCCTCGGTGACGTAAGCTCCGGCCACGGTGCCCACTTTCGAGATATGGTAAACCTCGCGCACTTCCACTTGTCCGGTGACAACTTCTTTTACCACCTTGTCGAGCATTCCCTCCATGGCCGACTTGATGTCTTCTATGGCATCGTAAATCACAGAGTAGGTGTTGATGTCTACACCTTCCTGCTCGGCCAGTTTGCGTGCGGCCGCTGACGGGCGTACTTGGAATCCCACGATGATGGCGTCGGAAGCGTCGGCAAGCGACACGTCGCTTTCCGATATCTGGCCGACAGCCTTGTAAATTACGTTTACTTTGATTTTCTCTGTCGACAGTTTGATGAACGAGTCGCTTAAAGCCTCGATACTTCCGTCGGTGTCGCCCTTTACTACGATGTTCAGTTCCTTGAACGAACCGAGGGCTATGCGGTGGCTGATGTCGCTCAGGGTGAGTCGTTTCTGCGTGCGCAGGCCCTGTTCGCGTTGCAGTTGCAGACGCTTGTTGGCTATCTCGCGCGCCTCCTGTTCAGTCTCGAGAATGTGGAACGAGTCGCCAGCCGTCGGCGCTCCGTTGAGGCCGAGGATGATTGCCGGTTCTGCCGGGCCTGCCTTCTCGATGCGCTGGTTGCGCTCATTGAACATGGCTTTGATACGTCCGTAGTTGGTTCCGGCTATTACGATGTCGCCTACGCGCAACGTTCCGTTGCTTACCAATACGGTGGAAACGTATCCGCGGCCCTTGTCGAGCGACGATTCTATGATGCTGCCGGTGGCCTTGCGGTTGGGGTTTGCTTTCAGGTCGAGCATCTCGGCTTCGAGAAGCACTTTCTCAAGAAGCTCGTCAACGCCGACGCCTTTTTTCGCGCTGATTTCCTGACACTGGTATTTTCCGCCCCATTCCTCTACAAGGAGATTCATGTTGGCCAAGTCTTCGCGTATCTTGTCCGGGTTTGCGCCCGGCTTGTCAATCTTGTTTATTGCGAACACCATCGGCACGTTGGCGGCCTGGGCGTGGGCTATGGCCTCGCGAGTGGTCGGCATGACGCTGTCGTCGGCGGCGATTATGATTATTGCGATGTCTGTCACCTGAGCGCCGCGGGCACGCATGGCGGTGAACGCCTCGTGGCCCGGGGTGTCGAGGAACGTTATCTTTCGGCCGTCGCCCAGCGTTACGTTGTAGGCTCCTATGTGCTGGGTTATGCCTCCGGCTTCGCCTGCGATGACGTTGGATTTGCGGATATAGTCGAGCAAAGACGTCTTACCGTGGTCTACGTGGCCCATGACGGTTACTATCGGGGCGCGCGGCTCGAGGTCGTTTTCGTCGTCGGCTTCTTCCGTTATGGCTTCGGAAACCTCGGCACTGACGTATTCCGTCGTGAAACCAAACTCCTCGGCTACGAGGTTTATGGTCTCGGCATCAAGGCGCTGGTTGATTGAAACCATGATGCCTACGCTCATGCAAGTACCTATCACTTGGTTTACTGACACGTTCATCATGCTTGCCAGTTCGCTAACGGTGACAAACTCGGTCAGTTTCAGCACCTTGCTTTCAGCCTTGGCCTCGGCGCGCTGCTCTTTCAGGTGCTCCTGTACGGCGTCGCGTTTCTCCTTGCGGTACTTGGCTCCTTTCTTGTTCTGGCCTTTGCTTGTGAGGCGGGCAAGCGTCTCTTTTACCTGACGTGCAACGTCTTCCTCGTTTACTTCCAGCGGTTTGTGTCCGCGCTTGCGGTTCTTTTTCTTACTTCCGCCTTTGTCGCCGGCCGCGTTGGCGTTGTTTGTCTGCTTTACGGCTTGGTCAATGTTGACACGTTCTTTGGTTATGCGTGAGCGTTTTTTCTTGCCGTCGGCGCGTGTCTGCCCGTTTTTCTCCTCACGTTCCTTGCGGCGTTCTTCTTTCGATTTCTTTTTCGGTCGTGTACTTTGGTTCAGCGAGTCGAGGTCTATTTTTCCCAATACGTTTACCTTCGGGGCGAGTTTTTTCTCGCTTTTCAAGGTAAATATCTTGTTTTCGTCGTCGTTGTTGTCGATAGTTTGAACCTTTTCTTTTTTCTCCTCGGGAGCCTGTTTTGCTTTTTCCGGTTGTGGCGCAGTCTCCGCTTCACTTGCCTGTGGCCGCGTTTCAGGCGCAGTCTGTGGCTTTTCTTTTTGCCTTTCGGGTTGCGTTGGTTTAGCTTCAGGTTGTGTCTGTACGGTTGCTACAGTCTCGTTTGCGGCGTTGGCAGACGGGCTTACGGCAGAAGCCTTGTCGTTTGCGTCGTCCTTCTTCGGCTGTGCCGGCGCGGCATGAGCAGGCTTTTTGTTTATGTTGTCAAGGTCTATTTTGCCAAGCACGGTGTATTTTTGCGCCGGCGCTTTCGGCGTGTCACCTGCCTTTTGCTCTTTACGCTCGGGGCGTTTCTTTTCTTTCGGATGTTTCTGGAATAGTTTTTCGGCTTGCGTCCTTACTTCCTTATCCGATTTAAACTCCTCTTTCAAGGCGTTGTATTGGCCGTCATTGAGCTTGAAGCTCAGGTCGTCTCTCACTTCGCCTAAGTCACTTCTTTTTTTCAGGAATTCAACTGCCGTTTGAAGTCCTATATTCAATTCTCTGATTGCTTTATTTAATCTGATACTCATACTCTTTTTGATTCATAATTCATAATTCATAATTCATAATTCCCAATTGGTCTGTCCGAGCTTTGTTTCATAATCCATAATTGGCTTTTGCCATCGTGTACGCGCAGCCAATTATGAATTATAAATTATGAATTATGAATTATTCAAATTCTGCCTTCAGCACTTTCAGCACGTTGTCGACGGTTTCTTCCTCTAGGTCGGCTTTCTCGACAAGCATTTCGCGAGGTGCGTTGAGCACGGCTTTTGCCGTATCGAGGCCGATAGCCTTTATCGCGTCGATGATCCATTGGTCTATTTCGTCGGAGAATTCGTCGAGATAGATGTCCTCGTCAACCTCGCTTTCGTCAAGTTCGCGGAACACGTCGATTGTATATTCGGTAAGCATACTGGCCAGCTTGATGTTCATTCCGCTGCGGCCGATAGCCAGTGACACTTCCTCGGGGCGCAGGTAAACCTCGGCCTTCTTGTTCTCTTCGTCTACGTTGATGCTTGAGATCTTGGCTGGACTTAACGCGCGCTGTATGAACAGCTTGATGTTTGCGGTGTAGTTTACGACGTCGATGTTCTCGTTGCCAAGTTCGCGCACGATGCCGTGCACGCGGCTTCCCTTTACTCCGACGCAAGCTCCTACCGGGTCAATGCGGTCGTCGTAGCTCTCTACGGCTATCTTCGCCCTTTCTCCCGGCATACGGGCTATGCGGCGTATGGTTATCAGGCCGTCGGCTATCTCCGGCACTTCGGCCTCAAGCAGGCGCTCGAGGAACATGTTGCTTGTGCGCGACAGTATTATCTTCGGGTTGTTGTTCTCGTTGGTCACTTCCTTGATGACGGCGCGCACGGTCTCTCCCTTGCGGTAAACGTCGTGCGGTATCTGTTCCGCTTTTGGCAGTATCAGCTCGTTGTTTTCATCGTCGACAAGCAGCACTTCGCGTTTCCATACTTGGTAAACCTCGGCGCTTATCACCTGTCCTACGCGGTCTTTATACTTATTATATAAGCTGTCGTGCTCCAGTTCTAGTATTTTCGAGGCCAAAGTCTGGCGGAGATTGAGTATGGCGCGGCGTCCGAACTTGCTGAAGTCAACCTTCTCGCTGACTTCCTCGCCAACTTCATAGTCTGGTTCTATCTTCAGTGCGTCGGTGAGTGATATTTCCTTGTTCTCGTCTTTCACCTCGCCGTCTGCCACGACGGTGCGGTTGCGGTAAATCTCGAAGTCGCCCTTGTCGGGGTTCACGATAACGTCGAAGTTCTCGTCACTGCCGAAGAGTTTCGCTATTACGTTGCGGAAACTTTCCTCCAGCACGCTCATCAGCGTGGTGCGGTCGATGTTTTTCGTGTCTTTAAATTCCTTGAAGGTGTCGACCATGCTCACGGTCTCTTCACCAGTCTTTCTTGTTGCCATATCTTTTTTTGTTATTTTCGGGTGGTCTTCACGCCTATCGCCTTTCATTACGGATAGGGGCGTTGGGTGATGTGCTTTTATTTGAAGTTTATCTGATATTTCGTATATTTCACTTCGTCCATGTCGAACGTCTTGTCAACGTCTTCCGTCACTGGACGTTTGGCGCCTTCCTTCTTTACTTTTTCCTTCACGGTCACGGTAAATTTGCGCCCGTCTACGGCCTTAAGCGTGCCGCGGTGCTTCTTTCCTTCGGCGTCGAGCACTTCCACTTCCTTGCCGATGAAGTTTACATACTGCTGCGGCACTTTGAACGGCTGGCCCAGTCCGGCGCTGCCCACCTCAAGCTCGTAATCCTCTTCGTCGCGGCTCAGGTGGTCTTCTATGTACTTGCTCAGCTGCACACAGTCGTCAATCCATACTCCGTCGGCGTGGTCAATCTCAACAATGATTTTGTCGTCCGGGCTGATTTCAACATCAACCAAGAAATACTCTTTGTCTTTCAGCCACTCTTCAACTAAATTCCTAACTACGTTTTTGTCTATCATAAACGGGTAATTAAAATAAAATGAGGGACTTCTCAAAGCCCCTCATTCCACTGAACGCTGCAAAATTAGTAATAAAATCTCAGTTATGCAAACATTTTCCCGTTTTTTATTGAAAATGTAACGCCCGGTCATGGTTTCGCCCGTGTTTTGCCGTTGTTTACTTCTTTTTCAGGTATTCGTAGCCTACCCGGCATCTCAGGCAGTCCTTCCTGTCGCAATACTCCCGTTTCAGCTGTATCAGCGCTTGGCTGTCGGCGGCGCTGTCGGCCTTCAGTCCACATTCGCGCCACAGGCGCACGATGTGGTTGTTTTCGGCTTTCAGCTGTGTCATAATGTCTAAAGCCCGTTCGCACAGGGCTTCGTCGCCCCTGTGGCGGCCGTAGGCGAACAGCATCGGCGCGGCCGTATTTATTATAATAAGGTCGAGCGATGCCGCCGAGAGGTTTTTCCTTGTCTTACAGCTTGTCGAGCCGAACGTGTAATGAGTTTCCCAATACGGCGTTACGTTGGTGCGCAGCATGTCGCGCATGTCGTCAGCCGTGGCACATTCTACCAGCCGGCTCAGGTCGCTCCGGCGCGAGCAGTATAGCACCGCCAGTTGCGACAGGCGTATGTGGGGAAAGTTCTGAGGTCTCATCCTAAGGAATTTCCACGCCTTCCAGTCCATCTGCTTCAGCCCGAACTTATGGGCTAAGTACTCATACTCGCGTCTCATCCTGTCGAAATATCCTTCGTTCGCGGCGGTGTCGCGGTAACGTTCGGGCACGCTCTCCGGGTCTAGCAGTCCCGCCTGTCCCATAAACAGGGCCTCGGTCTGGGATATGTCGTCCCTGTGGTGGGCGGCGGCCCTCAGGTTTACGTTCACGGCCCAACGCTCGAAAGCGTCGCCGTTCACTCCGAAGCCGTAGTTGCGCGCCATCGTAACGAACAGTGCGTCTTCCCAAGAGCCGCCGCACAGCTCCACTCTGCGGCGTATGTCCTCGGTCTTACGCTCCATACGCTCGGCCAGCAGGCGGCTCATCCAGCTGTGCACGGTCAGCCTGTCGAGCGTCGGTATAACGGCGTAGCACGGCGGATAGCGGTCTTCCGTGAGCAGTGCCTCGTAGTTGTCTTTCACCTTTTGCGGTATGTCCAGCCGCATTTGGGCCACCCGCCTGCCGTCGCTGGTCGTCACGTCGGCGTCTATAGTCTCCGCCACGTGCAACACTACGTTGTCGTAGGCCCCGTCCTTGTCGTGCCCGTGCGTGCGCCAGTATGACGACCGCTCGTGTATCTCCACGTTGCCTGCCCACTCCGTGCCGCCGATTTTCACTTTCGCGTTGAAGAAGTCGGGACCCGCGTCTGTGTTCTGCAGTCCCGTGTCGATTACCTCCACGGCCTGCCCGTCGGTCGTCACCAGCGGCTTCAGGGGAAACATCTTGTGCTTCCATGCGTATTGGAGTAAGGCTTCCATGGTTTCAATAATTATAGTTTTATATTTTATTTATCCAAGTCTTACAGTCTGTTTACAATCCAATGGCCGGTTCTTGCAGCTCCAAACCGTTCAATGTCGCCTCTCTTTTTCAGTTCGGCTATAATGCGTTCGCAATTCCGCTTACTTATATTTACACTATTAGCGATTTCTGAAGCTGTTATAAACTTGTTCTTAATCATCAGTTCTTTTATCCTATTTTCAATCAAACCATCACCGCCATTACCGCCAACATCACCGCCATTACCGCCAGCATTATCGTCAACAGTATTTCTCTTTTTCACAAATTGTACTTGGAAAGACAAACCTACTTCATGCCATCTCAATTCAATATCGGTATATTTTGCCATCTCTGATGACACCAGCTTCAATCCGTTACCCCATTGGTCTATAATGCCAAGACGCTTGAACACAGGCGCTATGACCTTGTTACGTGCGTCAGATTGGCGGCTTTGCATGTCTGAATAATCAATGGATGGCGGCAACAGTCCCGGACTTGTAACTTCTATCATGTCGTCAAAAACCGCGATCTTTATGTCTTTTCCTGTCAATGAATACTGACGATGCACCACGGCGTTCCTGATAATCTCCCTTATGGCTTTTACCGGGTATTCCCAATGCGAAACAGTGTAGACGCCTTCGACCCTCGCTCCTTTGTTTATGTGGCGTAAAACAAAATTGTATGCTTCCTCCGCCTGTTGCCCGATATGGCAGGTTATGCTCTTTTGGTCGATAAATTCATCGGCTGTTGTTCCTTTAAACCGGGCACATTCTATTTTTGCGTTAGGGAACATGGAGAAACGTAACGCGTCGTCGGAAAGCAGGACCAATGCGTTTGTAGGATATTCCTTACCTTGTTCGGTTTTCACCAAATCAAGTTTACGCATCGTGTGCATGTCTAATTTTTCTTCCGTTTTCTCTTCATAAAACTTTTGGAAACTTGTTATGTCAAGTTCCCCGACAGTCTTGTCAAATACCAATTCCGCGTCATAAGACCTGCTTCTCCTTTTCCGTTCCAGCTCGGCAATAATGCTTTCGTCTGCAACACGGTTGGTTGACCCGACGCGTATATACGTTCCCTTAAGTTTGCCTTCTTGCCTGATATAATACGGAGGCATACTTCCCTGATATATCCTGACACGTATGAGATGTTTCTCTTTAAACGTAATAAAAGATATTTCAGGCAGAATTGTAGGATAACACCTGTCATACACCATACTGCTTATTTGCTCCTCGATATGCGGCAAATCGTCTTCCTGCAAACCGACAACTTCATGCGCATCATTTATACCTATATAAATTTCCCCTCCGGCATCATTGGCAAAAGCCACGATTGTTTTTGCCAAGTCCGAGTTTGTAGGCAGACTTTCCTTAAACTCAAGGCGTCTTCCCTCTTTTTGTGCAGACATAAATAATGCGTCCATAATTATATGTTTGGATTGTTCAATCTGCAAATATACAAAAAAGGTGGGAGCAGCGACAAGCAAAAACGCAGTTTTTTAGCTTGTCATTGCCTAACTGCGTCCTATATTCGTGCAATAAATATACGCAAAATCCCGGACGCGGTCGCGCGCCCGGGACTTTTATATGTTAGCGGTTGTGCTTATTTCTTGAGTACTTTCACGGTAGTGCCGTCAGCCTTGCGGATGATGTAGATGCCCTTTGCGTCCATCGTGCTTACCATGCGGCCGTCCAATGTGTAAATAGCCTGTACGCCGTTCTCGGTCGTTGTCTCGACCTTCTCTATGCCGGTAGACACGCCCTTGACGTTGACTGTCCATGTGTTGACTGTCTGATAGTCGTTGGATGTTACAGTGATGGTTACCAGCGCGCCGCCGTCCGTAGCCTCGATAGTCTTAGTTACCATTGCTCCGCGGCCGTCAGAAACGGCTGTGATGTCGTCAAGCGAAAGCTCCCCGGTAAGGCCGTCAAGCTCGTAAGCGGTCTTTCCGTCCTCAAGAGCTACGTCCATACCTTTTATGTTAAGGCTTTCAAGGCCGGCGTTGTACACCAGCGCGATGTCGTCAACATATATTTCGTCGGGATTATTAGCGTCCTTGCTGCCTACACCGGGCTGCGCGTTAGTACCGATTGTTACGAGAATAGCCTTTACCTCGGCGTTGTTTGAAGCGTAGGTATCGTAGTCAAACGGGATGGTCAGCTGCTGCCAAGTGAAGTCTTTGCTCTCGATTGTCTTGTTCTGCGCCTTGGCTACGACATTAGTATAAGTTTCATCCGGGTCTTCCGGGTCTTGATAACGTGTACCGTCGGTGATAACCGCGTTTACACTGGCGTATTTATTCTCGCCAAGGTCTTGGCCTTGCTTGAACTTAACCCATACGGTCAAGGCGTCAGGTTTGCCGTTAAGTATGGTGTAGAACGGGTCGCCGTTACCGTCAACTGCTTCATTAGAAAGGTCAAGGAAAGCGCAGTTTGCAGGGTCGGTAGCTGAAAATCCTCCTGCCTGCATCTGTCCCGTGGTTAACGTTCCATTGGCAGGGATTTTCGAAAGACCTAAATCCACAACACTTGAAATAATCTTGACGCTCTTTGTTCCTAAAGAAGACTCCGGGGTATCTTCTGAAATAAACGTTTTTGTTGTCGTACTTACAACACCTGCAAGCAAACCCGTTGAACTCATGAATGAGTGCCAACCGTTAGGCTCATCGCTTGAATATTCTTTGCTTCCGCTTGTGTATGTTGCCTTATGGAAATACTCAAAGCCAGAGTTTTTTATCTGATAGCCGCCTGTTCCGAATACAGCTGCTACATCGAAATGGCTTGTTCCATAATCAACAGGCAGTTCGATAAGCAGATAAAGGTCGTTGTCAGACATCTTGCTGCCTTCATTTATCGTAACAGTTACCTTGTAACCAAGCAGTTGGGCAATCGAACTGCCTTCCGCATTCGTAATCGTAGCTTCTTTGGTGATAGGCTCGAAATAAGTATATCCGTCCATTCCGTCTGTGCTGTTGCCGACAACATCTTCAATTGTCACGTCTCCGATAAGGAAGACTCCGCCAAAAGTAAACTGGTTGAGGACAATGTCATAAAGTCCGTCAGAGCCAGCAACGGGGTTAACTGTTATTTTAGCTTGCGCCGGAGCAGTAGGCATACCATTCAAGGTAATCGCCAAATCGTCAGTATAATCTTTCGCATTGGCCGACAAAGCCATCACGGCTGCGGCCATAAGTGTAAAAATTTTCTTCATCTTTTTCCTTGTTTTTAGTTGTTGATTATTTTATTCTGTAACTAATGCCTATTGTCCCGTAGATGGGGTAGAGGTCTTGTTCTATGGTCTTGAAGTCGGCGTCGAAGATGTCGGTGAAGCCCCACGACAGGTCGGCGAAGCATCCCCAGTGCTTGTGGAAGTACCAGTCAACGCCGGCCAACATGCCGAACTGCCACGAGCGCATGTCCTCGGAGAAGTCGAACTCGCCGCGGTTGCTCTCGTCAGAGCCTATCTCCACTTTCTGCCCGGTAGGGTCGCCCACGCGTATGTAGCCGCCGTAGGCATAGCCGGTGAACTTGTGCGAGCGCACGTAAGAGAGGTACGGGCCGAGCTTTATGTGTACGTTCTTGCTTGGCGAGTATGTCGCCATGAGCGGCAGCGTGAGCATCCACTGCTCCACCTCCATGCTTACCCCGCCGGTGAAATTTCCCTCCAGCCGCTGGTTGCCGCGCACGAAGGCCATGTGGTAGTTTTTCACGGTGGCCTCCACGTCCATTCCCTTGTTTTCAAGGTACATGCCCGTGGTCACTCCCCAGCGCCCGCCTAGGTTCTTGTATATGCCGAGGCCGAGGTTGAAGTTTGGCGTCAGGGTGAACTTGTCCATGCTCCTTATCGTGGCGGGCATGCCCATGGGGGCGGTGCCGCCTATGCTGTAGCCGAAGCGCAGGTTGTACGTAAGGTTGTCAAGCAGGCCTGCGGCTCCCGCCTGTACGGCCGCCGTGGCGGCCAGTATGAGTGTAAGTATCGCTTTCTTCATGGCTATTCTGTTTTAGGGGCGCATATTACTTTTATCTCGTCTACGTGGAGCGTGCTGCCGAGCGCTCCCTTGAACGTGGCGCCCTCGATGCTCGACGTGCATACTACGGCTATGTTGTAGCCGCGGCGTTCAAGCAGCTCGCGGTCGATAGGCTCGCGGTAGTCGAAGTCGACCCTGAACTCCGTCCACTCCTCCGTGTCGTTTATTTCCGGCACTTGGGCTATGGCCACTATCTGCGGGCTGGTCTTCACGTCGTCGCCGTGCAGTGTGAAGGCGTCGCCCGCGGCGTCGTGGTTGCGGTAGAGCACGGCGTATATGTCGCCGCGGTCGTATTTTCCTTTTATCGGGTTATGTCGCCCGTCGATACATTCTCCGCCCGACTTGTATTTATACCAGCCCGTGAGGCTTACAGGCTCGTGGTCGAAGCTGCGGCCGAAGCTGGTGGCCTGCATCGCGCCTTCTGTTCCGGTCAGCGCCTTTTGGGCGTCAAACTTGCCTATGAACAAGTTGCCGGCCGCTATGCCCATGCCGAACAGGGTGCCGAAACCGCCAGTGTCTTTCGTTTCCAGCTTGACTGCCTTGCCGCTCACTCCGCCGTCAACGGGCGACGAGGGGTAGTATTCGGGCGGCGTAGTGCCTCCTTCCAGTTGCGCGCTGAGGTTGAAGCCAGAGTTGCCCGTGGCCCAGTCGCCTATCCAGTTGCCTTCTTCCGTCAGGTCGCTCCATTCGTAATACTGTCCTCCGGCGGCCCCGTCTACTAGGCGCATGTTCTCAAAACTGTATTCGGCAGGCGTGGGCAGCACGCGGAACGACACGTGGTACGTGCGCCGCCAAGCCCCGTCTTGCGACGTTACGGTGTAAGCCACCTCGCGCCCGTCGCTGAAGTCCTGCTCCGATCCGTTCGCCGGTTCTATCGTGGCGCCCTCGGTCAGCCTGAATACGGGTGCCATCGTGGTTATTTCGGCCTTGTCGGTAATCTCGAAAACGATGCTAGTCTCGTTTGACTGCACGTTGACGAGCGTGTCGCTGGCTTGGTAGAATATCTCCGTGGGGTCGTCTATTTGCACGTAAGCCTGCTCTATGTCACATTCGGCGTTGAGCGGTTCGTCCTTGAAGCATGACGTGAGCGAGCCGCACAAGGCTGCGCCGAGCAGCAGGTGGTATATTTTCATACTAATATATAATGTGTAAAATTGGTTGCAAAGGTAAACAAAAAACTTGTACCTGCAAATAATTTTTTTACAATAAGTGTACATTTTTAATGTATCGGGCATCCGCCGCCTGCATCAGTAATGCGCTTTATCGTTTTTTTGCGAATAAGCGGCAACGCCTTGATTTCAGTCTCGATGAATGGCATTACGGCAACGCCTGTCATGCGAAAGGCGGTAAATGGCGTTGCGAAAGGCCGTGTTTTGCAGGCTAAAAGACGGCCTTTTGCAGGCTGAAAGGCGGCATGTTGGAAGGACGCTGATTATCAGCGACTTATCAGACCGATGCCGGACTGCCGGGCTTATTGGGCCTAATAATCCTAATAAGACAAATGAGCCTGATACGCCAGGGCGGCAAAGATGCCGGCAAGGCATATCAGGCTCCTCCCCTCGGGGAGGCTGGGAGGGGGCTTCTCTTTTTTCTTGCATTTCATTTCGTAGTCTCATTTATTTGCATTACCTTTACATAAGGTAAGCTGCGCCTCTGAAATAAAAATAAATGCTCGTTTCTCTCGCATTTATTTTGTATTTCCCTCGGCTTGCATTACCTTTGCCACAGATTTAAATCTATTGTAAAATGAAGATAGCATTGATAGGCTACGGCAAGATGGGCAAGATGATTGAGCAGATAGCCCGCGGCCGCGGCCATGAAATTGTATGTATAATCGACCTTGACAACCAGCAGGATTTCGACTCGCCCGAGTTCGCCTCGGCCGACGTGGCCATAGAGTTCACCAACCCCACGGCGGCCTACGGCAATTACCTGAAGGCTTTCGCCAAGGGCGTAAAGGTTGTTTCGGGCTCTACGGGCTGGATGAAAGACCATGGCGACGACGTGCGCCGCATGTGCGCGGATGAAGGCAAGACTTTGTTCTGGGCGTCCAACTTCAGCGTGGGCGTGGCCATATTCTCGGCCGTCAACCGTTATTTGGCCAAGATAATGAACGGTTTCCCGCAGTACGACGTGCGTATGGAGGAGACCCACCACGTGCATAAGCTCGACGCTCCGAGCGGCACGGCCATCACGCTGGCCGAGGAGATAGTGGATGAACTCGACCGCAAGACCGGCTGGACGAAAGGCACGCTTACCGCGCCCGACGGCACCGTGACGGGCTCCGCGGCCTGCGCCGGCGACCAGCTGGCCATAGACAGTGTGCGCCGTGGCGAGGTGCCGGGCATACATACCATAAAATATGACTCCGAGGCCGACTGCATCACCATTACGCACGACGCCCACTCGCGCAAGGGTTTCGCCCTAGGAGCGGTGCTGGCCGCCGAATACGCCAAGGACCACAGCGGCCTGCTGACCATCGGCGACATGTTCAAGTTCTAAGAAACAGACGCCACTGCAAACCTGACACCCACCCCAACCCTCCCAAAGGGAGGGAGTTTGGTTACCATTTGTGGATTACTCTATCAGCAAAAGCATGTTAAGCTCCCTCCCTTCGGGAGGGCTGGGGGTGGGTGTCAGGTGCTGTGTTTGTCGACATTATATTACTGTCCTTATGGAAAAGAAAAAACTTAATATGAAAAAACAATGGGCGAAGTTCGCCGTTGTGACCTTTCTCTACCTGCTGTTCCTGCTTTGGGTCAAGAGCTGGCTGGGGCTGGTTGTCGTGCCGTTCATCTTCGACGTGTACATCACGAAGAAGATAAAGTGGCAGTGGTGGAAAAACTCCGAGCCGCCGGTGCGCTTCATAATGTCGTGGGTCGATGCCATCGTGTTCGCCCTCGTGGCCGTTTATTTTATCAACCTGTTCTTCTTCCAGAACTACGTGATACCTTCAAGCTCGCTGGAGAAGTCGTTGCTTACGGGCGACTACCTGTTCGTGAGCAAGGTGAGCTACGGTCCCCGCATACCCGAGACGCCGCTCACCATGCCGCTTACGCAGCACACGTTGCCCGTAGTAGGCTGCAAGTCGTATTTGGAATGGCCAAAGTGGGACTACCGCCGGGTGAAGGGTCTCGGCCATGTCGAGCTTAACGACATCGTCGTGTTCAACTATCCGGCCGGCGACACGCTCGTAAGCAATGAGCGTTACCAGGCCGCAGACTATTACCAGATGTGCTATTCGTTCGGCAGCCAGCTGCTCGACTACCAGCCCGACATGGCCCGGCTAACGCCGCAGGAGCAGTATGACTGGTACCAGAAGGTGTACGCCGTAGGCCGCCAGTATATTTTGGACAACCCGGGGGAATACGGCAAGGTAATCACACGACCGACCGACCGCCGCGAGAACTACGTGAAGCGGTGCGTAGGCCTGCCCGGACAGACACTGCAAATAAAGAACCGCATAGTCTACCTTGACGGCAAGCCCAACAAGGAACCCGACAATGTGCAGTACACATACTACGTGAAGCTGCGCCAGCCGATACCCGACGAAATGATGCGCGACCTCGGCATAAGCATGGAAGACCTTACGAGCCTTAACCAGAACGGCTACATGCCGCTTACAGCCCGCGCCCGCGAGGCGCTGGCCGGGCGAAAGGACATCGTGGAAAGCATCGCCCTCAACACCGACACCATTACCGGAGACATCTATCCGCTGAACGCCAATACCGGCTGGACGAGGGACAACTATGGCCCCGTATGGATACCGAAGAAGGGCGGAACGGTGCGCCTGACGATGCAGAACATAGCCGTTTACGAGCGCCCCATCCGCGTCTACGAGGGCAACGACCTGCAGGTGCGCGGCGGAAAGATATACATCAACGGCAAGCAGGCCGACCAATATACGTTCAAGATGGACTATTACTGGATGATGGGCGACAACCGCCACAACTCGGCCGACTCGCGATACTGGGGCTTCGTGCCTGAAGACCACATCGTGGGCAAGCCCATCTTCATCTGGTGGAGCAGCGACCCCGACCGCGGCGGCTTCTCCGGCATACGCTGGAAGCGGCTGTTCAGGATGGTGGACGACATAAAGTGAAGAATTAAGAGTTAATAATTAAGAAAACCACCTTTGCAGGAATGAAACCTCAAAGCATATTTTCTTAATTCTTAACTCTTAATTCTTAATTATCAAAAACATGAATAACGCGCTCAAGTTTGTGATGGCGCTGACGGTCACAATCTTGCTGATGTTGGCTTTCCGCGCTTTGGCATTCACCGTTTTCACGGTGAGGGGCACGGTCTTGGAGCCTTGCCTGACTGACGGCGACCGTGTGCTGGTGAACCGTTGGAGTTACGGCTTGCGCACGGGCGGCGGAGGAATGTTCCGCTATGTGCGCTGGGCGGCAAGCCCGGTAAGGCGCGGCGACATCGTGGTGTTCAACTCCCCGGCCGACACGTCGCGGGCGGTGAGGCGGCGCGAGGTGATGGCCTACCGCTGCGCGGCTTGTCCGGGCGACACCGTGGATACAGCGGCAGGAGCGGTGGTTATGCCGGGACGGAGCGTTGAATGTGTAGTCGACTCGGCCAACGTCAGTCTGCTGTGCCACATATATAATATGTACGAAGGCCGCGAGGCCGTGGTGCGACATGGCAAACTGTACGTAGGCGGCCGTCAGGCGGTGAGCGCCCGCTTCGCCAACGATTATTACTGGCTGGAGCCAATGGCCGCCGGGGCGGAGCGTAAGGAGGCTGCGGGCATGCTCGTGCCCGAGACCCACGTCATAGGGCGGGTGCAAATGCTGCTGTATTCGACAGACCGCGGACGGTTGCTGCCGCGCGTACAAGTAAGGCTGAAGCCGCTGTAAGGCAATATAAAGATAAGAATGTAAGCACAGCTCTAATTCATGGGAGTTAAAAAAACAAACGCTTTGCCGCAAAAGTTCCTTGTGAATGGCGGACTGGACAAATTGCAGACATTCAAATAGAGTTAATTTAAGAAATGACCCATACACTTCTTTCCTCGGCCTATTTCGCCCCGATACAGTGGTACCAGAAACTCTACCGGTATGACAAGGCGTGGATTGAGGCTTACGACAACTTCACGAAACAGACTTACCGCAACCGCTGCCTGATAGCCACCACGGCAGGTGTGCAGGCGCTGACGGTGCCTGTAGAGCGCGCCGGAGGCGGGCAGGGTGGCAAGTGCCTGATGAAGGACGTGCGCGTGAGCGACCACGGCAACTGGCGCCACCTGCACTGGAACGCCATAGCGAGCGCCTATGGCGAGTCGCCGTTTTTCGAGTTTTACGCTGACGACCTGCGCCCGTTCTTCGAGCGGCGGTGGACGTTCCTTTACGATTTCAACATGGAGATATGCGCCAAGATGTGCGAGCTTATAGGCATTGAGCCTGCCGTAGGGCGCACGGATGAATATGTGCCGGCCGGCGACGCGCGCCTTTCGGGCGTGGCTGACTACCGCGACGCCATCCGTCCGAAGCATCCGCTTCCCGACGACACGTTCGCCCCGCGCGGGTATTATCAGGTGTACGGGCGCAAGCACGGCTTCATGCCAAACCTCAGCATACTCGACCTGCTGCTCAACATGGGGCCTGAGAGCGTGCTGTACCTGTAGGCCGTATAAGCAGTTGACTGTCAACGGTATTACGATATGCCGCATATTGCCCTGCAATATGCGGCTTTTTAGCTTCTGATATACGGCCTTTCGCCGCGCTGTTTGCCGTGTTTCGGGTTTCAGGCAGTTTCATGCGTAAGACATGATTGCTGTCAGCCTCATTCCGTTTTGCTGTAGAGACGCGATTCATCGCGTCTGCCGAGGTGGGCGTGCGTTTTGCGGGGGAGACGCGATGAATCGCGTCTCTACAGGAAAAACAAATGAAAATAAAAGTTCTTTTCTCTCACTTTTATTTTGCATTTCACTCGACTTGCACTATCTTTGCAGAAAAACCGAATAATTTATGGGAAATACGGAACTGCCGGATTCTTTGCTGGCAGACATTTTAGGCCATGGTGGCGTGAGCCATATTGGCACTGATTTGATATTACTTGAAGACTTTACCAATTTACCGATATCTATTAAGGCGTGCCGCACAACAAGGATTATAATCGGCTTGTGCCTGCAAGGCCGCTCTAAATACACGGCCAATACGATAGAGCGCGACGTATTGCCTGACGATGCCATAATAATACCTGACGGACAAGTGGTTGACGAGTATGTGTTCAATAAGGCGTCGAAAGGTATAGGAATAATGATGTCGCCAGACTTTTTCCACGAGGTGGTGAAAGACATCCATGAACTGTCGCTGCTGTTTTTGTTCTCGCGCACGTTCCCCGTTTTCCGCCTTGAGCCGGAGGAGCGCAACCAAGTGGTGGATTACTTCAATTTGATAAAGCGGAAGGTTGACGACGAGGGCAACCGTTTCCGCAAGGACGTGGCGCGCCATCTTATCGCCGCCATGATATGCGAACTGGGCAACGCCATAGGGCGCATACATACGGACTATAACGGAAAGCCTACGCGCGCCGAGTCGATATTCAACGATTTCATGCATCTTGTGGAGCAAAACTACATGCAGGAGAGGCGGGTGAGCTGGTACGGAGAGCAGATGTGCATAACTCCTAAATACCTGTCGGAGACGGTAAAGCAGGTGAGCCGGCGCACGCCTAACGAGTGGATTGACGATTACGTGACCATGGAACTGCGCGTGCAGCTGAGGAACACGTCGAAAAGCATCAAAGAGATAGCCCGCGACATGAATTTTCCTAACCAGTCGTTCCTAGGCAAATATTTCAAGGAGCATGTAGGCATGTCGCCCATGAGCTACCGCAGGTCGTGACGGGACGCGCGCTGAAAGGCAAGCTGATGATGTAATCTTTATAACTATTATGAAAACCATGACTTTTAAACTTAAGGCCGCCGCTGTAATTGCTGCGGCCGTTATGGC
>CAJMAO010000020.1 GCA_905211345.1 uncultured Prevotella sp. | reverse complement strand
GGGCCGGATTTGCAACCCGCAGGGGCGGAACGACACCGCCCTGCGGATTGCAAATCATCATAAAAAATAACAGGGGCGACAGCCCGAAACGCAAAAGGCGGCAAACGGCACGCTGAAAGACGGCCTTTCGCCTTGCAAAACACGGCCTTTCGCAGGCCAAAAGACGGCCTTTTACAAGGCTGTACGCAACAAGCTGATTTACAGCTATTTACACAACGGCGCGCAAAAGGCGGCCGACAAGCATAAAAGCCTAAAGAAAACATCACGAAGATGAAACACAACATTACTACAAGAATGAAGCAAATATATCACATATTGTGCCTGCTCGCCGCGGCGGCGCTCACGGCCTGCTCGCAGGACGACGGCCGACAGGGGCGCGTAGACGACGGACAGATAACCATAAAGTTCACGGCCGAGCCGCAAACACGCACCACGCTCACTGGCAGTGACAACGTACAACATGTGAAATATGTGCGGGTTTACGTGTTTGACGGCACCGAAGCTAACGCTGCAGAGGCCACATGCGTGGCCAGCGAGAACGCCGGCTGGCAGCAGACGCAGGCAGGAGGCACAGCAACGCAGTATTACACACTGAAGACCAAGCTCACGGAGGGCACCACATACACCATACTTGCCGTAGGTCTTGATACCAAGGAGGCCAACCTGCAGTCGGCCGAACAAGAGGGCGCAGGCTACGCCTACGGACTGCCCGGCGCGATAATAGAAGGCGAAACAACGCTCGACCAGGCCATAGCGACACTGGCCGAAGGCCGCACGAAGGCCGACATGGCCAAGGCGGAGCTGTTTGCAGGCAGCAGCAAGGTGAGCGTAGAGCCGGGCAACAACAAGATAACCGAAATCACTATGATGCGCCGCGTGGCCGGAGTAATGATGTATCTTACCAACATCGACCCGCAGGTAAGCCGCATTGTGCTGCAGCTGCACCAGCCGCAGAACACGCAGATGCCCCTCATTGCGCAGGAGCCCGACTTCGGCAGCATGCCGCTTACAGGCGGCACGACCGACGACAAGATACTGCTCGATGTCGAGATAACACCCGAACTATTGCAGTCAGAAGTGGTGACCGACAATGCCGGGAACATACTCTGCACCAAACAACAAGGCTCTGTGCTGGCCGGGGCGTACATGATACCCGTAAACGCGCCTGCGGCTAGCGACGGCCAAGCCCCCAACACGCTGACGCTGATACAATACAAGGCTGACGGGAGCGCGTTCAGCACGCGAAAGGTGCTGCTTGAAAACCCGAGACCCGAAGACCCAGACAATACGTCTTACGCCATAAGAACCAACTACATATACTCCATCGGAACGAAAAACGCCACAACCGACGAGCCAGAAGACATTGGCGGCAAAGCCGACGCCGACATCTACATAGACGGCAACTGGCAGGCGGACATCGTAATCCCGATGTAAGGAAACTGAAGAGCGGAAAGAAAAAGAAACCAAACAACCTAACATATATGGCACAACATAACATCACAAGAATACTGGCAGGCGCGGCAATCGCCGCCATGCTCGCCGCTGGCTGTACGCAGGACGACACGCTGGCCCCGGGCGGCGCAGGCGCGGGCGCACTGACTCCCGATGCCGCCCAAGGCATCATCATCAGCGGCTCGGGCACGGGCGGCACAGGCGCGACACGAGGATACGTAGGGCCGGACGACGCCACCTCCGGGCCGCAGGCCGAAGGCGTATGCAGGGCCGACGCGATAGACGTTTTGCTGTTCAAGAACGGAAAAGAAAGAAGTTCAGACTGGCCTACCGAAGACGAAATGATATTCAAAAAAGAAGAAATGTTTTCGTTGACAGACAATGACATCAAAATATACGGCAACGATAGATATGCTAAATTCACACATAGTATAGTCAACGAGGCTGACGCTTCAGCTGCCGCACGCAACTACACATACGTCCTTGCCTATGCACTTGCTTACACATCCGCAGACAAATCATTATTTACTACAACTCTTGAAGGACGCAATAACGGAAATGCGACGCTGACAATCAACGATAGCGGCACAAAGAAAACACCAGAATTGTTTTATGGAATACTGCACGGCACCGGCGAAGTTGACCAAGCAATAGACAGCGACCCTATAACCAATCGCCGCCCGGAATTTATGGACGAAGGATTTTTTTGGAATGACGATGCTCCAAGGGATGTCACTTTCAAAGGCCGCATTTTCCGAATTGTCAGCCAGCTGAACATGAACATAACCGAAATTCCCGTTTCGGGAGTGAAGCGCATAGAGCTTTACGGCGACAATTATCCTACCGAAATCAACCTCAACGGCGACCACGGAACGTTTTATCCGGTAACCGCCGCAGGGGCAAGTCAGACCACAGGACAATACACCGAGGCCGATGAGACCGACAAAGAGGCGTGGATTGAGTCGCCTAACTACGTGCTGCTCGACGCAAAAGACATAGCCGAGGGCGACGAGGAAATAACCCTATCATCGTTCCTGCTGCCCAGCACGCAGGGCATGAGGCTGAAAATGCGCATTGAGTTCAGCGAAGACGCGGTGAACCTGGACGACGACGACCTTATAATAAAAGTGGAAGGCAAAGACGATAATAAGGTGACAAGATACTTCAAGGACTACAACATACGTCCCGGCCAGAGCTATACCATTGAGGGCGGAGCCGACGTCTACACCGCCGCCACACAGGAGCAGCACTACAACGGCGACCAGAACAGCAAAGACCTGTACGTGTATAACAACAACCAGGGCAAGATGTGCTTCTACTCCTACTCGAACGTGCGCGTGACGATGCGCGGCAAACTGGAGGACATCGCAGGCGAGACAGCCGACTCGGACATCGAAATAGAGGTTGAGCCGGGCTTCGAGAAAGTACACAACATACCATTGAACTAAAACGAACAAAACACATATAGCATGATGAGACAGAAACTATCATACATCCTGACGGTGGCCATAGCGCTCTGCGCATGGTCATGCTCCGACGACGCCGGCGACTACACCGAAACCCCGGAGGCAGGAGTGCAGGTGAAAGTACCCGTTACCGTGACCTTCGGCGGAGCATGGAACACCGACGACGAAGCCTCGCGCGCCGCGCCGCCGGAGCAGGGCGACGGCCTCTTTGACAGCTACATAGCGGAAATAGAAGACATCGACCGCGTGCGCATAATCACATTCCGCCGCAAGGACGCATCAGTAACGGGCGGCGAGACGGGTGAATTCGTATATGACCCGAGCAACGACTACACCGTAAAATGCGAGCAGACGGACGACGACCAGCGCAAAGAGGCACAAGCAACGCTCACCAAGACCTACGGCTACGAATACCGCGTGGTGGCCATAGCCTACCCCGCCAAGGACGAAGGCTGGTTCAAGCTGAACACCAACGTTGACGGCCTGCGCTTCCAAGACTTTGAGGCCACGATACAGGAGCAGCCGAAAAGCGTCGCCGGAGGGTTCGACCACGATGACATTATAACCTCACTTCTCAACAGGTTCAACAGAAACAGTTTCAGAGTACTGTACACACCGCACTTCTTCTACGGTTATTGCCATGTTGAAGGAAGCGAGAACGACCCTATAATAAAATTCTCCGACAACAATGACAATTCGACATTGGCACTTGCTGGAACACTCTATAGGGCTGTTGCAAAGTTAGAGGTGACATTAAACGTCAGCAACCTTGATGTCGGTGGAGGATTTTATGAAATAAAGGAAGGTGCACTGCTGATGAACAATGTATATACAAACACAGGATTGTCTGACTATGACGATTTCCTGAAACCTGCGCTCCCGATTACCGTTGAAGATAAAAGTAGTGACGAAAACTACATAATCTGTCAATACAAAGATAAAGTGGAGGACAGTAAGTTCATATTTACAACGTATGTACTACCTACAAAAACAAAATTGGGAATAGCCGTACACGGCGTTCTTATTAGTGGAGCAGTCAACACATACCGCAAAGGATGGTTTGACGCTGACGACATGTCATTTGCCGGTGGGGCGACAGGAGTCATCTCACCAGATGTCAATGACAGCCATTTCTATTTCCGCAGAAACCACAAATATATAATTACCGGAAGCATAAATAACGCCATTTATAATTAACCATGGGATAGCTTATGAAACGTATTGCAACATATTTGACGATGATATTTGCGCTGGCCTGCTGCGTTCAGGTGCAGGCGCAGGAAGCTGGCGACCCGGGTGAAGCTTTTGTTGACGGCAAACTGATTTGGTCGCAGACAAGAACTTCCGATGAAAACCCTATCTACCAAAACTTCAAGAACCGCAAGGCGATGGCCGGAAAGGGCTATGCCGTAAACAAACTTGTGCAGGTAGTGAACGTAGGCTCATGGGTGGAAGACCTCAACGACCTGACCGACGAGGACCTCGACAACTACGCAACGTTCCCCAGCATAGTGGGTGCAGGCATCGGAGCGATGCCTATTGTCAGCGTGCGCGACATCAACAACTACTATGACAAGGGCACAAAGGCAGGCTTCTGCGTCGTGGCTTCGTCGGGAGAAAACGTGCTTTCGCTCGACGTTATAGAGGCCATGACCATCCAGTTTTACAGGGACGGCGTGAAGCTGGGCGACCCCGTAGCCGTAAAGGAAGGCGTTGGGGCGAGCGGAGTGGGCCTCTCGTTAATCAAGATACCAGGCTCTGAAGACGCCTGCACGTACCTTGAAGTGGAAGCACCTTACGTCTTCGACGAAATCTGTCTTATCAAGGGAGGCGGCGTAAACCTTGACGTGGGCGGCTCAGTGAAGATTAAATACGCATACGTAGGCGAGCCGGTGGAGACCAAGATAACGACAAACGGCGTTAAAACCTATGCGGAAAACAACGGGAGGACATACAACTACGACATGGAAGGATGGAACGCCGTGCTCTTGGGCTTGCCCTTCCCGTTCATTGACAGCGAAGTGGAGAAGATGACAAACGATAATTACGACGACTATGCGACTATCACCCCTATCCTGTCAATCGGTTACCAAGGCGGCGCAAAATTCACAGTCAAGCCTACGGACGGCAAGGGCGAAATGTTCAAGGCCGGTTCGGAGGTAGGCTTCAAATACTATAACGCCAACGCGGTGAATCTCGGCATCGGCTCGACCGTCACCATCGTGCTGTTCGATAAGGACGGCGACAAGATAGACGAGCAGACCATCTCGTCGGGCGTTCTCAACCTGTCGGTGGCCGGCGGCAATGTAGGCATAGCGTCAATCGTGGCCGACAAGGACTTCTCAGGCGCCGAACTTCGCTTCTATACAGGCTTAAGCCTTAACCTCGGAGCGATGGGCGTGTACTACGGTTTTGTACGCGAGAAGGCGGATGTGAACCACCGTTGCCCCATAAACCCGACCGTCAGCACCAACGTGTGCGACGAGCAGAACTCTTACCAGCTTGCGGCCAACCCCGACCTGTCTGTGGAATGGACATTGGTAGACCAGCCTGAAGGCGCGAATGCGAACGTTACGTCGAGCGGAAAGGTCACCAACATGAACGAGCAAGGCGGATACGTGTTCCGCGCCACGTGCCTAAGCTGCCCGGCAGAGGAGAAATGCTATGAGGAGATAACGCTCAACGTGGGCAACGCTTTCGCCGAGATGGACCCTGAACAAGTAGGAGGCAAACCGCTGGTAAACACCGAAGATAACCCCGACAAATACGCCGCGTCGGACAAAATACACGAGACAAGCGGCGCACTCGTATCCATCTCCGATTTGAAAAACTCCGAAAACCTTGTAACTGAAAGCACCGACGACTACGCGAAATACACCGGCGGCCTTGGCGTTGCGAGCAACCTATGGATAGCCGGAGTGAAAAGCAGCGACGGAAGCCTGCTCTATGACGGCGGCCAACACCCGGGAAAGCAGTTCAAGGTTGGCTTCGTAGTAGAGAACGATACGGAGGGCCTGAACGTAGGTCTGCTGCAATTCTTCCAAATAAGGCTGTACAACAAAGGCGTAAAAGTGGCCGAAGGCGTGATAACCGAGAGCAACACAGTATCGGTAGGACTTGCAGGCGGCAGCAACGGCGAGAAGATGCGCTACTGCGCGATATTCGACGCCGTGAAGGACGGCCAGGCTATACAGTTTGACGAGGTAACGCTGTGGAACTCGGGCGTACTCAACTTGAAACTTGACGAAATCAGCATATACTACGCTTTCATACAAGAAGACTACGACCCGGCCACCGACATTGACAACCCCTTGGCCTGCATCACTACGCACGTATCGGTCAACGAGACCAACGCCAGCCTTAACGGCGACGCCACGCAGATGGCCGCAGCCGTGGCTGTGGGCGGTGTCATAGACGGCGTAAGCAACTTCATCGACGGCGACATAGAGACACCTATGCAGGTGGTAAACACCGTTGGCGCGGGCACAGGCAGCATAATAGCAGTCAACATGGGGCGCACGCTCGATTTCCGCCACCAGCTCTGCATCGTGCTTGACAACAACACGTATGTGGCCGGAGTAAACGTAGGCTCGTGGATGAAGGTAACCACGTACCTGCGCGGCCAGAAGACGAACGACGAGTTTACGGGCTGGAACGCGCTGGGCGTGAACGCCATAGGCTACGGAGACAAGAGTATCATCATACTGCAACCAAAGAGTACGTATGACGAGGTGCGCCTCGAAATAGCAGGCGTAGTGGGGGTGCTTGACTTCCAGAACTTCTACGGCCTGTACCTGCGCGGCGACATCGACAACGACGGCATACCCGACTGCATGGACACGGACAACTGCTCAACCACGATTGAAGGCATAGAAGCCACAGATATATGTGAAGGCGACATGATAACAATCAGCGGCAAGGGCCTTGGCGAAACAGAATACACCATACAGTTGCCCGACCAAGGCATCGACGAGACATTCACCACCGACCAGCATGGTTACTTCAGCCATACTTTCCAGCTCAACAGGACGGGACGCTACACAATGACCTTCCGCGACGGCAGCGGCACTATGATGGGCAGCGCGCCGTACACAGTGCACCCGCTCGTCACCACATGGCGCACCGACGCGGCCTCGACAGACTGGAACGAGTGGAACAACTGGACCGACGGCTCGCCTTACTGCTGCACGGACGCGGTAATTCCGCAGGGCGCGACACGCTATCCCGTACTCGACGGAACTGTTACCGAGGGCGACGAATACTGTGTGCAGGGCATCCACTTCGAGCCGGGCGCGGCGGTAGACCGCGTGTACAAGCTGAACTACGACAGCGCATGGGTGGAGATGGAGCTTGAGCCTAACCGCTACTACATGCTCGCCGCCCCGCTGAAGCACACCTACACGGGCGACATGTTCATACCAGCGGTAGGCAAGGCGATGCCTGCTTACTTCACAAAACTGACCGAAAGCAACCTGCCCGAAAACCGCTTCGACCCACGGATATACCAGAGACTGTGGGCGCAGGCCGCTCCGTACAGGGGTCTTGAAGGCTCGGGAGAGGTGACCGAGGTGAGCGAAGCAAGATGGACGCGCAACTTCAACGCCCTGGCGTTCGACTATTCGAGCAGCGCAAACGGAGAGGAAAAGGGTTACAGCAACGCCTTCTCGCTGTGGGTTGACAACGGCAACCTGCCCGAAACGCAGAAGTTCCGCTTCCGTTTCCCGAAGGAGCACGGCACGTATAACTACTACGAGGACTTCCCCGAGCCTACAATTACGGATATATCAGAAACTCTTGACCGCGGCGATGACGCAAATAACGGAGCAAAAACGGAAATATACCGCTTCGTCTATGAGGGCGAAAGCGAAGACAACAAGACGTTCGAGTACAAGCGCCTGAAGCCCGGAGAGAACACAGGAGAACCTGCAGCGACCACAGACACGCGCACCGTTTACCTTGGCAGCGCGGAATACAAGGCGAAGCTCGACCTTGACCCTGCCATCGGTGCAGGAAAAAGCGAGGGCTACTTCGCCGCCGCCAACCCGTTCATGAGCCGCATTGACGTGGCTAAGTTCCTTGCTGCTAACAGCGAAGTAATAAGCGAAGTGAAGTTCTACGACGGCAACACGATATCGTCAGCGACGCTTGCCGACGGCGGATTTGTTAGCACACAGGCCGGTGCGGAGACCGTACAGCCCATGCAGGGCTTCTTCGTAAAGGCAAAAGACAATGGCGCAACAGAACTTGAGGTGACGTTCAGCGGTGGCATAATGTCGCCCAACGTAGCCGAGGCCGCAGCCGAAACGGAGGACGAAACGGCGCAAGAGGCAGAGGTCGCAGACATGCTGCGCATGACTGTAAGGCGCGGCGAGACGAAGGCTTCGACCATAGTAACGACATCAGCTTACGCCGAAGCGAAGACGCTGATAGACAACGAGGTAAGCCCTAAGGTGGCCGTGTTCACCGTGGCCGACGGCACTGCATACGACATTCACCCGTCAGACGGACGCGCATACATACCCGTAGGCATACTGACATCGGCGGCCGACACGCTGACTCTCAGCTTCGAGACCGCAGGCAACGCCGACCTGGCCGACTACGAGCTGTACGACAACGTTACAGGCACGGCCTATCCGCTTGACAACGAGCTGACGTTCAGCAACATGGGCACAAGCATAGGCCGGTTCGCACTGCGCGACCGCCGCGCCTCGTCGGGTCTTAAAGACAGCATGACCGGCGGCATATACGTAGCCGTACAAAACGGACGCGCCATAATCCGCTCGCCTAAAGCCGATATTGTGAAGGCCGAAGCATATAGTTCAGACGGCGTGAAGATAAGCGAATACGCATCGGCAGGCACCATTGAGGCCATCGTAGGCATTGGCAAAGGCGTGACGATAGTGCGCGTAACGCTTGACGGAGGTGAAGTGAAGACATATAAAGTAATGTAAAAACAGACTTTCCACACCGCTTGAAGGAGTGGATACGGAAACGGCCTGAACGGCCTAATAATACATGGCGGCGCCATTTTGCTACGGCAAAGTGGCGCCGCCATGTATTCCGTAAACAACGAACCGATTTTCAAAAGACGGCAAACGGGGATGCGAAAGACGGCAAATCGGACGGTAAAAGGCCGTCTTCCGCAACGCAAAAGACGGCCTTTTGGAAACAGAAATGTATATTACTGATTGTCAACCAGTTACAAACTGCAAAAGAATGTAACGAGAAACGGTACGCTGAAGTCGACAAGGAAGCCGTGGAATACAGACAAGACTACGTAACGCTGGCCTGAAACACGCGTGATTATCGGCAGGGTCGTATCCATTGTGGTTGCCCCTCCGGCGGAAATCGGAGCTAAACGGCCGAACCAACGGGCAAGCAACGGCGCGCAAAGCAGCGTGATCAACTCGCGCGCTATGTTTGCAAGCAGGGCGACAGTGCCAAGCTCAGGGCCACGGTATTCAGTTATAAATATGCTCGACAACGAATAATAACCGAATCCGGAACCAACGGCAAGACATCCCGTAAGCCCGTGACGTGGAAACAACAGACTGGCAACAGCCACGCCGCCCAAGGTGCCTGCTACGGTGACAAGCGGCAAAAGCAGCAGACGCGGACTGACGGAACGTATGCTATCGAGCACGCCGGAATCGCAACCTACGCCCACACCGACAAAAAACATAAGACAACAAAGAGCGTAGAAACTGACATCAGAGAGCCACGAAAGTTCCACAACAGGTACAAATCCACATGCGCCGACAAGAGTGCCGGCAATGAAAAAAGCGACGATTACAAGACTTGACTTCATCTTTCGGCCTATTCACCCATTCGCTTTCCCGTCCTTAAACACTATCCGGCACAACACCCCGCAACCCAACACACCTGCCACGGCAAGCACAACGGCCTCGACACCTAAACCGGCAAGACCGCCCATGACGCGAGGATTGCCGCCTACTTCGACACCTAACAGGAACAGCAGCACCCAAATGAAAAATGTTATTACACGCGAAACAGCATGAATACGACGGCCGCGTAAAAGAAACCCTACGCCGACACCTGAAAGCATGACAAGTATTACGGTAAACATCGATGAAAGTTATTTTATGGTAAGCCTCAACCCCAGATTGAGATTGAAATTAAACGGTTTGTCCTTGTATATTGTGTTGACACCACTACCGTTGTCAAAATAATAACCCACGCCGGGCTCAACGTAAACACCCAGCATGTCGATAAAATTATACTGCACTCCGGCCGCGGCGTTGACCGACCATTGCGGACGTGTGTCGCGCATGTCGGCATCAATGCCCCGTGTCACACGACCATCCTGAACATAATCCGTATGCGACTTGCCTGAAACGCAAAACTCAACCGAGCCGCCCGCCGAAGCGTAAATTTCAAGATAGTCAGTATGCCAGATGTCATAACTTACGGCAACGGGCACGCCTACAAAATGTAACCGTTGCTCAGTCTTGTATCCGCCATCATCATCACCCGAAGAAATATCTGACGAATGGTAAGAGTAATTAACACCCGTCTCCAAACCGAAACGTCCGCCCAACCTGAAACGAACCGAGGCGCCGACACGCACAGGCTGGCGATGCTTAACGCGGACTTCATTGCCTTCATCGCCGGCATCAAACGGAACGGAAAGCAGCATAACATCATTGCCTACAACTTGGTCGCGCATCAGATTATAAGGCATTATGGAAGCCGAACCACCGCCCGGGGCATTACCAAACGAGGCCATACCCGAACCATACAAAGCCACGGAGAAGCCACGACCGTTTCCACCGCCGCGGCCCGACATGGCAAGAAGCCCCGTATCATCATGGCTTCCGACCCGGCGGTGATTACGATTATCGGGAACAACAATGTTATCACGAAGCGACGGCCGCGCCTTATTTGCAACGGTCTTGCCGTTATCAGCAGCCACTGGGGCTACAAGCGAACTGTCCGTCGGCTCCGTTTTGCTTGAATCTCCGCCTAAAGGCAGCACGGCATCAACAACAGACACATCCGCAACAGGCGCAAAAGCATAGTCAACGGAACTCATGCCTGAACCGCCGTCTACGGCATGAACAACATCTCCGGCCGTGCCATGCAAGGGTTTATGGGTGCCAGCCATACCGGAATAAGCGGTCTGCGGCCGTCCATCATGCCTGAGCAAAAACCACCCCGCACCGAACAACACTGCAAGACACGCGGCTACAGCAACAACCCGGCGCAGCCATATAACAGGTTTGCGGGTTGGCTTCAGTCCAAGTTCCAATGCCTTGCCACCTACATTCTCAGCTTTCATGGCCGCCTCGACAGCCTCCCAAAGCCCGTCAGGAGGAGCCGCCTCACGATTGTCAAACCGTTTTCTCAGATTATCAATCCACTGCTTTTCCATAAACGTCAATATCATTCATAACTGTCATACCGACCTGCATGTCCTTCGTTTTGGCCACTGCCGTCATTCCGCGACCTATACTCCTTGACCCGTTTGGCCAGCAATGCCTTAGCCCGCGAGAACTGCGAAGCCGACGAGCTTTCGCCGATACCTAGCATTTCGGCTATTTCCTTATGGCTCTTGCGACCGAACACATAGAGATTGAACACCATTCGATAACCCGGCGGCAACGACAGAATAAGGTCGTTGACAACATCGTCGGGAATCCCGTCGACATCTGGTTCTTCCGCTACATCAGGCAAATCGCCGCCGTATTCTATAAAATTATAGTTCGTGCTTTTCTTCAAAAAGCGCAAAGACTCGTTCACTACAATTCTCACCATCCATGCCTTCAGCGAGCCTTCGCCGCGAAAATCAAACTTATCGAGCGACGTGAAGATTTTTATAAAACTCTCCTGAAGCACGTCTTTGCGGTCGTCATCATCGGCTATATATCGGGCGCACACGGCCGACAAGTATCCTACATACCTGTCATACAGAACCTTCATCGCTCCATTGTCCCTGCGCAAGACAAGGGCAACGAGGCCATTCTCACCATATACGCCGTAATCCGACATCAAAAAACAATAAAAAACAAATAGTCAAGTGGAAAGGGCGGCGGCAACGCTTATGGCGCTTGCCGCCCTTATCCACTCAACACCTATCATTAAACCAACATATCATCTTATCCTTGAAGAATAAACAGCACGCTTCATCTCGCCCGAAGAATAAGTAGGTTTGCGGCTGCAATAATCAAACTGAAGTGTTTTCTCACCACTGAACGACTTATATTTAAGTGTCAGCTTAACCGTCTTGCCCTCAGTATCAGGCAGATCCGACAGCCGGAAAGCCACCAAGGCATCACCCGCCATACCGTTGACATCGCCGAAAGCATTGTGCTTAAACTCAACTTCATACGGGTCGTCGGGATTTACGCCGGTAATGAGATTTACGAAATGAGCCACTCCCGTTGTGCCCCAACGTGTCCGAAAACGCAACGTTAAATATCCGTCTTCCGCAATATTAACCCAGTCACGCACAATCTCGATAGGGTCGTCGCCGTAAGCGGAGACGTCGCCGTCGGCAGGATAAGGCACGGCTTGCTTGGTTAGTATGCTGTCAATCCAATTCACTTCGACCGATTTTGTATAATAATCGTTCACCGGCTTCACTTCATAATAGTTGACCAAAGCCCTTACTTCCTTATCACCGTATGGCGAAACGGCCATATTGACCGGATAAAGCGTAGTGCTGTCGTCGAGTTGCATGTAAAAGCCCGCGCCATCAATAGGTTTCACTGTAACCAAGGCATTCGGCATAGGAGGATAATACCATACGTAAGTGTCGTCGTCATCACACGAAACAAATGTAAAAACAGACGTTATGGCCAACGTTAACACAACAAAGAATTTCATTGTCTTCATAATCTATAGCTCTTTATTTATCGTTCAACAATGAAACAAACTAAAAGCGCGAAAACTTGCTCGAAAGAGTGTTTTTTTAATCATTATTCACAAAACAAAAAAGATGCGGCACGCAATGATGCCGCATCAGTATGGCGCAAAAGCGCAATATCAACGCCTTGCGTTTTCTATCTCAATACTTTCAAGATTACCCGTAACAGGATTTAGCACAACGCTTGTAAAAAGTTTTTTGCCGAAAAGGTCGTCGTCAAGAGCGGCAACCGTGCCAAACTGAGCCGCATAAAGCTCGTAAGCGGCCCACTGCTCATTGCCTTTATACAAGGTGACTTGTATCTTACCGGGAATGTTCACATAAAGTCCGCCATTGTCCTTGGCTTTCTTCTTACTCAACAAATCCTCCTGTATTGACGGCGTTACGTGCTTGTCTTCCACACTGATATAATACGGATTACCGCCGAGGTCGTCGGCATCGGTAATGCCCATCCACTTAGAAAAGCGGAATAACAGCAGTTTATCAACAGGCTTGGTCGGTATGAATTTCACAACAGCCTCAAGCGTGTCTCTCACTGTTACGCCACCAAAAAGCTGCATAATGGCATTCTCCTGAGTTTCAAGATTGTTGAGCATGATACGCAGTTGCTCGCCGTCTTTCGGCATAAAGTCCGCCTGTCCCTTGCTCAAAAGGCTCTTACTGTCACGTATGTCATAAATTTCAAGCGCACAAAGCTCGGCCATTTTCGCCGAACTTCCCGCCGACAAAATGTCTTCATTCATAAAGTCGCGAGGGTTAAGCGGAGCCGGTTTGGGCGCAGGTTTAAAAGGTTCGGGCAACTTAATGTTTTTAGGCTCGGCATTCACGGCCAACAACACGCTGTTCTCATCCAAATCTACAGTCTGTATATTGTGTTTTGTATCCGTTGGCAGGACATAAAATTTAGATGTGTCACGCTCGCCTATTGAGTTTATATTGAGATCAAGTATCCTATAAGTAACCGACGGCTTTGCCTGTACATCCGTCATTTTCATATATTTCTCAGCGTAAATGGCAAATTCACCGGGAGAATATGACGTTTTCTCTATTTTTATAGTAAAGCGCAACTCTGTACGTGGAAGATAATAACCTGTGCCTTCAGCAATTTCTTTGCCCTTCTGTGCCGATACCGTCTGTAGTGCTGAAACTATCAATAAAGAAGCGATGATAAAGTTTCTCATATAATGGTTGTTTTGTCTTTAACAAATTTAACATATTGAAAATCAATCGTCCAAACGCTTAAACGCTTGCGGCAGATATCTTATTATGTCGCTTGCGACAACACTCTCCTCGCCCAGCTCCTTTGCGGCCAAGTCACCTGCCATGCCATGCAAATACATTCCAAGCATACATGCATCAGCCTGTTTGTAGCCACGAGCCAACAATCCGGTTATCATTCCGGCCAAAACATCGCCGCTACCGGCCGTAGCCATGCCCGCGTTGCCTGTAGGATTAAATATTATATTACCGTCCGGCATGCACAATGCAGAATAGTGTCCTTTCAATATTATGTATGCCTGTAAATGTTCCGCCATGTCACGCGCATTGCTTAACCGCTCATAACTATCACTGAAATGGTTACCTGCCAAGCGTTCAAACTCTTTCGGATGAGGTGTCATTATTATCCCTTTAGGCAACTGTTGCAACCATGCACGATGACTGGCAAGAATATTTAACCCATCAGCATCAATCACCACAGGCACTTTAGTACGCCTTATTTGCGTAATAAGCGCTATCGCAGACGCTTCCTTCACGCCCAAACCAGGGCCTATGCCTACAGCGTCAAAGTCTGTTGTGTCAATAGCTTCCGAAAAATGCGTTTCCTCCTTATCCAGACACATTACGGCTTCAGGCACGGATATCTGCATAATGTCATTGTTACGGCGCGGCGTACAAACAGTCACCTTCCCTGCGCCACTGCGCAGACAGGCTCTAGCGGCAAGAACAGCCGCGCCCGCCATACCGTAACTACCTGCTATCACAAGAGCATTGCCCATATCACCTTTATGGGCGTATTCCCCCCTATGCAGAAGACGTGGACGCAAATCGCACTCTTCAATAATATTATAATGCGAGCTTATACGCTCCATGCCTTCCTTGCTGAGCCGTATGTCAAGGACACGTAACTTGCCAATAAGCGCTTGATTTTCAGCAAAAAGGAATGAAAGTTTTTTCTGTTGTAAAGTCAACGTAACATCCGCTCTAATTATATTGGCTCTTACATTAAACGTATTATCCTCCGCCATAAGCCCCGAAGGCAAGTCTATACTCACAACTGTTGCCAGCGACTGGTTGATATACTTCACAAGTGACGCAAACCCTCCAGCAAGAGGCTTATTCAGACCTGAACCAAACAAGCCGTCAACAACAAGCGTTCCTGTTTCCAATACCGGCGGATCAAACTCGCTCGTAACTTCCGTAAAAGACTTAACGGCACGGCAAGCCATAACCCTTTGCTTATTAGCCATGCAATCGGCAGACAATTTGCCATTGATATTAAACAAATAAACGCTTACCTGATATTTCTGCTCGGCAAGCATCCTTGCCACAGCCAATGCGTCACCGCCATTATTACCCGGACCGGCAAAAACGACAACCGGCACAGCCGTGCTCCAAGTATCATTGATAGCACGCACAATTGCCTTCGCCGCACGTTCCATCAAATCAATCGACTTGACCGGTTCGTGCTCTATCGTATATTTGTCAAGCTCATGGATTTGAGCTCCAGTAAAAATCTTCATCTGTGCAAAAATACAAAAATAATGACAATCAGTTATCACGTTAAGCATATTTTTAGTAATTTTGTGCCAAAATATCAAAAAAGCATCATGTCCATAGTAAAAATCCATGACAAAACTTTCAAGACATCATTGCCGGAAAATGAAATCTTGAAACATGTGAAAGCAGTTGCTGACCGCATAAATAAAGATATGGCAGGCAAAAACCCATTATTCCTTGCCGTATTGAACGGTTCGTTCGTTTTCGCCGCCGACTTGATGAGAATGATTACCATTCCTTGCGAGATTTCTTTTGTAAAACTCGCCTCGTATCAAGGAACAATGTCTACAGGTAAAATAAAAGAAGTATTCGGTATAAATGAAGACATTACGGGACGAACGGTCATAATTGTAGAAGACATTGTAGAATCAGGACTTACAATGAAACGAATGCTTGAATCATTAGGCACACGCAACCCGGAATCAATACACATCTGCACGTTGCTTTTAAAACCAGAAAAATTGACTGTCGACCTCAACATTGAATACGCGGCTATTAAAATACCAAACGACTTTATCGTTGGCTACGGCCTTGATTACAACCAACAGGGGCGTAACTTGCGTGATATTTATACGCTCGTTGAATAATAAAAAAACATCAAAAAGGCGAAAACGATTTTTCGCATATCATGCACAAACTGCAAACAAAATTACTTACAACAAGAAAAGATGAAGAATATTGTTATTTTCGGCGCACCCGGTTCAGGTAAAGGTACGCAAAGCGACTTGATGATTAAAAAATATGGATTCGGACATATTTCAACTGGCGATGTGCTCCGTAACGAAATCAAGAATGAGACAGAACTTGGCAAAACTGCCAAACAATACATAGATAAAGGACAGCTTATACCAGACGAGTTGATGATTGACATTCTCGCAAATGTCTATGACGGTTTTGGAAAAGAGCATAAAGGCATTATTTTTGACGGTTTTCCACGCACAATTCCACAAGCCGAGGCGCTAAAAAAGATGTTGAACGAACGCAGGCACAATATTGCGGCCATGATTGAGCTAGACGTTCCGGAAAAAGAACTCATGACACGCCTTATCAAACGCGGAAAAGAAAGCGGACGCTCTGACGACAATGAAGAAACCATAAAAAAACGTCTTGACGTTTACCACAACCAGACTGCGCCACTGATAGAATGGTACAAAAAGGAAAAACTGCACCATCACATCAACGGTCTTGGAGAACTCGACCGTATTTTCACCGACATTTGCAATGTAATTGACAACATTTAATCAAATGAAAAATTGAAGAATGAAAAATGAATAATACATAAATTTGCTTTAACTGATTGTTCCTTTTCACATTCTTCAATTTTTCATTATTCATCATTCATTTTTCATCCATAGACTTATGCCTGAATCCAATTTTGTAGACTACGTTAAGATTTACTGCCGCTCAGGCAAAGGCGGCAAAGGTTCAATGCACCTTCGTCGTGCAAAGTACCAGCCCAACGGAGGCCCCGACGGAGGCGACGGAGGCAAGGGCGGCAGTGTTTATCTACGCGGCAACCACAATTATTGGACACTGTTACACTTAAAATACCAACGGCACATATTTGCCGAACATGGGGGCAACGGCAGCAGGGACAAATGCCACGGCACCGACGGCAAGGATGTATACATCGATGTTCCTTGCGGTACTGTCGTGTATAATGCCGAAACAGGCAAATACGTGTGTGATGTAACTTACGACGGGCAAGAAGTTTTATTACTGAAAGGCGGACGTGGAGGACTCGGAAACTTCCAATTCCGCACCGCAACTAACCAAGCTCCGCGTTTCGCACAACCCGGCGAGCCGATGGAGGAAATGACCATAATACTAGAATTGAAACTGCTCGCCGATGTAGGACTTGTAGGTTTCCCCAACGCAGGCAAGAGTACACTGCTCTCGTCATTGTCAAGCGCACGCCCAAAGATAGCGAATTATCCGTTCACCACACTCGAGCCTTCACTTGGAATTGTGAGTTATCATGACCGCCAGTCGTTTGTCATGGCCGACATACCGGGCATTATCGAAGGAGCGAGCGAAGGGCGCGGCCTAGGTCTGCGTTTCCTACGCCATATAGAACGCAACTCGTTACTGCTGTTCATGGTGCCGGGAGACACTGACGACATAAAAAAAGAATACGAGATACTGCTAAACGAGCTGAAAAACTTCAACCCGGAAATGCTTGACAAGCACCGCGTGCTGGCCGTAACGAAATGCGATTTGCTTGACGATGAACTGATTGAAATGCTTAAAGACACCACACCTACAGACATTCCAGTTGTATTCATCTCCGCAGTGACAGGACAAGGGCTTAACGAACTGAAAGACGTACTTTGGCGGGAACTTAACAGCGAAAGCAACAAACTGAAAGAGATAACATCGGAAGACACACTCGTACACCGAGACAAAGATCTTGGCTCTTTGCCTGATGAACTGCGCATTGAAGGAGAAGACGAAATCGAATTCATAGACGAAGATGAGATTGAAGACATTGACGACTATGAAATTGAAGAACAATAAACCGGCTGACATTTATGAGCAATCTGAATGACGGCATCAAGCCGCATTTACATTATTATAATATCAGCCCTAAAGTAGCAGCTTTCAGTACAACGCGCCACGGTGGATTCAGCCACGGGCTATACGGCCAATTCAACATCAACCGGTATTGCGGCGACGACGATGCGTGTGTTGACAAGAATCTCGAAATATTGAGCAAGGAACTCAATATCGACAAAAACAACATAATAATGCCTCACCAAACTCATGGCACAGAGACAAGGCTCATAGCCGAAGAATTCCTGTCACTACCCTTTTCAACAAGAAGCATGGTGCTTGAAGGCGTTGACTCCGTTATGACAAACGTAAGGAATGTCTGTATCGGCGTGTCAACAGCCGACTGCATACCTATTATATTATATGACAATGCCCACCATGCCTGCGCCGCAGTGCACGCCGGATGGCGTGGAACGGTCAAAAAAATAGTTGAAAAAACTGTCGAAACTATGCGTATCGCGTATGACTCGCACCTAGAATCACTATTTGCCGTGATAGGACCGGGCATATCGTTAGACGCTTTTGAAGTGGGCGACGAAGTTTATGAAGAATTTGCATCTTCGGGTTTTAACATGCCTGACATCAGCAACCATCAAGGAGGAAAATGGCACATCGACCTACCAGGATGTAACCTGAAACAACTGATAAACCTCGGATTGCCTGAAAAAAACATTACCGCCACTGGCGTCTGCACTTACAACAACACTGACGAATATTTCTCCGCGCGACGCCTCGGCACATTGTCTGGAAGGATTTACACCGGCATCTTACTAAAATAAACTGGACAAGAACATAATAAAAAGTTCATGTATGCCTCGGCCTTACGCGCTTTAGCAGCAGCGTAAGGTTTTCTTTTATGCTGCGGTTGAGGATTACCAGCACAACGGCGGCCAGTATGAGGGCTATGCCCACGGCCTCGCTGAAAGTGAACGCCTCGCCGAACACGAGCGCACCGATGCACACTGCCGTCACAGGCTCAAGCGCGCCGAGTATTGACGTGAGCGTACCGCCGATGTTGCGCACGGCCAGCAGCAGCGTGATGTTTGATATTACGGTGGGCGCAACGGCCAGCAACACCACGTTTACCGCCGCCCAAGCGTCGGGCAGAGGCTGTACGCCGTCCTCCAATCCGTTCTTAACGCCGAAAATCAACGCCGTGAACACGAACACGTAAAACGCCAGTTTGCGGCTGTGCATATCCTTGACGCGCGACTTGTTCGCCGCTATGATATACCCGGCATACCCCACGGCGGAGAGCAGCACTATGCCCACGCCCACAGGGTCGAGCTTCAGTTCCGTACCATTGAGCGACAGCTTGGCGACGCCGCAGATAGCCAGCACAACGGCAGTCCACGTCACCCACGACGCCCGTTCCCTGAAAAGCACGAGCATCAGCAGCGTAACGAACACGGGGTAAGTGAAGTGCAACGTCGTGGCAACGCCTGCGCCCATCACCTCGTAGCCGTAAAGCAGGAACATCGACGATGCCGTGTAGAACACCGCCAGCGGCACAATCACCAACAAGTCGCGCCAGCCGACCTTAAAACTTTCCTTCTTCACCAGCATCATCAGCCCCAGCGCAGCCGTGGCCGTAACGAAACGGTAAAACAAAATACTGTCCGACGCCATCCCCGCCCGCATCAGCGGCAGCGTGAACAGTGGTATAAGCCCGAACGTAACCGACGTGGCTACGCCATAAAGAAAACCCTTAACCTTTGCGCTCATCTGTCATAAATTCAAACCGAAGTGCAAAGGTACGATTTTTTTAGCATACAAACAGCAAGCCGGCGGGCAAACAAATCAACACATGAAACAAAGAGTAAAGAATTAAGGGAATATGCATTGCCGGTAAATTCCCTAATTCTTCACTCTTGATTCTTAATCAATTATACGCGCTCTCGCCGTGCTCGTATATATCAAGACCTTCTTCTTCAACGCGCTTGTCGACCCTTATACCGACAAGGCAGTCTACAATTTTGTAGAGAACGAAGGTAACCACCGCACTGAACACCACCGAAACGAGTGTTGCTATAACCTGTACGCCCAGCTGATGCCAGTCGCCATACAGCGCGCCTTCGACCCCTCCGTCACCAGTTATACAGCGCGTAGCGAACACGCCTGTGAGTATTGAACCAACAATGCCGCCTATGCCGTGCACTCCAAAAGCGTCGAGAGCATCGTCATACTTGAACTTCGGCTTCACAACAGCCACCATGAAAAAGCAAACAATGGGCGTAATTATACCGATGCAGAACGCCCCGAGCAGTCCGGTTGACCCGGCGGCGGGCGTTATGGCCACAAGTCCGGCCACGGCTCCGGTACACGCTCCCACGGTGGTAGGCTTCTTGTTAAAGAGCCAGTCGATAGCCATCCACACCACGGCGGCCGTCGC
>CAJMAO010000019.1 GCA_905211345.1 uncultured Prevotella sp. | reverse complement strand
CTTCGGGGACGGGGTTGGCACCTATACGTTATACACCTGAACTGCGGATGAACCTAAAAAGCCGTCTTTTGCATTGCAAAAGACGGCTTTTTACACTGTAAAAGATGGCATCTTGGAAGATGATATACGGTGAAATGATTTTTGAAAAGTACCGTCACACTGTCACGGCGTGTGCTAACTTGCTGAAGGTGAGTGCGTTGCGGCGTGACAGTTGCGGTGGTTTTACTGTCACGTTGTTGTCACAAATTTGGTTAATCGGGGCTTTTGTGTGGGGTGGAGTGTGACATTGTGTGACAGAGAACAGGATTTACTGTCACGGGATAAATCGCTGATTGACAGCTGGTTAAGTTCTGCGGTGACAGTGTGACAAAGAAAGTTGGAAAAAGATATGTGGTATTTGATGTGTCAACAAGATGCTGACTGAATGGAGCCATGCGGCTGCCGGTGGGGCGTTATGTCAGGTAGTCGAGATGTTTTTTCATCTCTTTCAACTCGTCGCGCACCTTAATCAGCCTCTCTATCAGGCGCGCGTTGTTGTCAACTCCCTGCTTGTTCTCGCGCAGCATCTTGCGTGCGGCGGCCAGTTTGAAGCCACGCACTTTCACAAGGTTGTACACGGCCTTGACGTTCTCGATGTCAGCCTCTGTGTACTGGCGCACGTTGTTGCCCGTGGTCTTGGGCTTCAGCATGGGTATTTCCTTTTCCCAGAAGCGTAACATGCTTTCCGAGACGCCAATCATCCCGGCCACTTCCTTTATTGAGTAATACAGTTTCAGGTTCTTGTCCGTGTTAAGTGCCATGTCTGTCCGGTATTTTCGTCTGATTTAATACTCTGTTTTCCGTCCGCAGTCAATACCCGCGTGTCGTTCATTTCTGCCTGCCGCCTTTTTGTCCTGTACCTGCAAATCGTCCAAAAACTTCCTCAACAGCCACTTCTTATTGTTCTTCGGCAGCGACTGCCGGTAAAGCCAAAGGTTCTCATTGCTGCTGATGTCCTCATGTTCCGTTCCTCCTTAATATCTATGTTGCATCCGCAAAGATACGTTTTTTTGCCAAATAAATCAAGGTTTGGATTGAACTTAACTTGAATTTCGCTATTTTTGTCATTACGGAATATGTAAAACCTGCAAAACATAAACAAGGTTATGAAAAGCGAAAAAGGTCGATGGCTGCTGCAATGTTGCAGGACAGGCGGCATGGAACACATTTACGGTAGCGGCGAGTTGCCGTCGCTCGACGGCGTGGAAATGCAATATCTCTGCTTCAACTTCGGTGAAGATACGAACGCCCAGCTGTCTTTCATCACCCGTAAATTGCCTCAGCAACTGCCAGAAAAATGGCGGCAGAGGGAAGTGAACGCAGTACAAATCGTCCTCGACTTGATAAATGTCAGCGTAAACAGCTTCATGCCGAATGGAAACAACATGCCAAGCGCGAGTATAAGCATCGCCGAAACCGCCGACGGATGGAAGGATTTGAGAATATCCTGTCACGGTAGTGGCGAGGAGATAAAGCTCCACGCGCGGTTTATCGCGGTTAGCAGTGTGTCGGGTATTACCGTTGACGTGCCTGATTAACGCAAAACAACATGACATAGTTGAGCAAAACCATAGACGATAAAAACCAACACGCAACACGCTTTATCCCCGGTCATTTCCCAATAGACGGCATCTCGCATTGTAAAAGACGGTATTTTAGCGTGTAATTCACGGCTTTTTGCAAGGTGAAATGCGGCCTTTCGTAAATACGTTGGCTATAAGGCGTCGTCGGCAATGTGTTTTCCGCATTGCCGACGACTTGTCAGCGACTTACCTGCCTGCCGTTTCCTGCTGCAACGCCAGCATACGGGCGAAGTATCCGCCGCGTGCTTTCAAATCTTCGGGCGTGCCCCACTCGACAATTGTTCCGCCGTCGAGCACGAATATCTTGTCGGCATTGGCTATGGTGCGCATGCGGTGGGCTATTATGAGTACGGTCTTATTGCGTACCAGTTCAGATATTCCGGCTTGGATTAGTGTCTCGTTCTCAACGTCCAGAGACGCCGTGGCCTCGTCAAGCAGCACCACAGGCGCATCCTTCAACAGTGCCCGGGCGATGGATATGCGCTGCCGCTCGCCGCCCGATAGTGTCTGTCCGTTCTCGCCGATTACGGTGTCGTAGCCGTCGGGCAGACGCCTCACGAACTCGTCGCAGCAGGCAAGGCGTGCCACGCGGAGCACCTCCTCGTCGCTTGCATCGCGCCGGCCTATGCGTATGTTGTCAATTACGGAGGCGTTGAACAGCACTACGTCTTGGAACACTATTGAGAAGTTGCGCAGCAGAGCCTCGGGGTCTATGGTTGAGATGTCGACCCCTCCGAGGGTTATGTGTCCTGAATGGATATCCCAGAAGCGTGCCGCCAGGCGTGCAGCGGTACTCTTGCCTCCGCCCGACGGGCCTATGAGCGCAGTTATTTCGCCCTGACGTGCCGTGAAAGATACGTCTTTAAGCACTTGTTTCTTGTCTTCATAAGCGAAACTTACGTGCTCGAAGGCTATGTCGTAACCGCCGCCCATGGGCGCATCTGCCCCTTCCTGCACTGGCATCCGCTCCATTTCGTTCATCCGGGCGATGCGCACATCGAGATAAGTAAGCGCGGCCAGGTTGTTAAGCACTTCGTTTATGGGGCTGTAAACGCGCGACCCTACGATTAGGAAGACAAGATAAGTGAACAAATCCACCGCGCCTGTGGCCATGAGCCACGCCCCTGTAATCACTACCGAGGCAAGACCGAGCTTCAGTATGCTCTGCGAACCGTTGACGATTGTGCCCAACATAAGTTCTCCTCGAGTCATTATGCGCTCGTAACGGTCTATCGCGCGATCGAGCTTCGATGCGTAACGGCTCTCCTGTCCGTAAGACTTTATTTCCTGAACAGTGTCCAGTCCTTCCTGTATTATCTCCGTAACGGCACGCCTGTTCATGTAGTTCACCTTGTTGCTACGCCTCATCCATCGGTTTGCAAGCAGCAATGTGCCCAGTGCGACGGGCACAACCCAGAACAGTGCGGCGGCCAGCGGCCAGCAGTATGCAGCCATGCCAGCGGCTATGAGGACAAGGCATATAAGCGAAGCAAACAGCTGCGGCACGGAGTGTGAAAACGTGTGTTCGAGGTCGGTGCAGTCGTCCATTATTGTGGCGGTGAGGTCTGACAGGTTTTTCTCGCCGAAAAAGGCCAGCGGCAGGCGACGCAGTTTCTCGGCAAGGGCTATGCGTCGGTTTGCACTTTCGGCGTAAACACTGGTGTAAGTGCTGTGGTACTGGCGTACGCCAACTATATACATCACCGCCATGAACGCCAGGGCGAGCGCGGAATAGAAGGCAAGCGAGTAGCCGAAGGCCGTCCCTGCGCCGGTAATAGGCGGCAAGGCGTCGGCCAGGAAGATGAATACGAACACGGCGGGAAGCATCATCACGAGGTCGAACAGCGTAGTCCATGCCACGCCCCGGCTGAAGTCGCGTGCTCCTTTGGCAGACAAGGCGAAGCGGCGGCTTATAAACGCCAAAGGCCCTCCAGTCTTTTCCTGTGTGGAAGAACAAGTCTTTTCTATTGTTTCATACAAATGCGGAACGTCCGTTGATGGCGACTTCATACTCTGTTCCGCAGTGCCGGCAGGATGGTGTTTCGCTTTTTGTGATTTCTTAGCAGACTTTCCTATCGTCCATTTTACGGCCTCGCAGTATTCGTTCCACCTGTTATAATATATACCTTTACGGCAGAGCAGGGCATCATGCGTGCCTCGTTCGGCTATGCATCCACCGTCCATGACTATTATCTCGTCGGCATCGGCCACGCTGTTTAGGCGGTGCGCTATTGTGAGCACGGTCTTTCCGCGCGTCAGGCGGCGCAGGGCAAGCTGTACAAGGTGCTCGTTCTCGGGGTCGGCAAAGGCCGTGGCCTCGTCTAATATGATTATAGGTGCGTCCTTCAGAAACGCCCTTGCCAGGGCGATGCGTTGCCGTTCGCCGCCCGAGAGGTAAGTGCCCTCAGTGCCGATTATGGTGTCAAGCCCGTCGGGCAGGCGGTTGATGATGTCGCGGCACTGCGCCATGTCGACGGCTCGGCCTACCTCTTCCAGCGTGGCTTCGGGCTTGCCGTAGCGTATGTTCTCAAGGATGGACGCCTTCATGAGCTGCGGATTCTGGAAGACGAACGACACTGTGCGCATCAGGCAGTCGTGGCTGATGTCGCGTACGTCTATTCCTCCAATCTCCACCGAACCCGACTTTACGTCGTAAAAGCGCGGAACAAGACGTGCTATGGTGGTCTTTCCGCTGCCCGAAGCACCCACGAGGGCAACTCTTTGCCCTTGCTTTACCGTAAATGTGACATCTTTAAGCACGTTGGCATCAGTGCTGGGATAGGCGAATGTTACACCATTAAACGTAATGTCAAACGCCTTTGGCACTTTTGGCGCAGCCGTTTCCTTCAGTTCCGGGTACGCCGTGAGTGCGTCGAGGCGGCGTACAGCCTCGTCGGCCTGGCCGAAAGCCTGGCCTATGTACATGCTCTTCATCACACATTCGGAAAACACCGGCGTTACGAGTACGAACAAGATGAGGTTCAGCATTACCGCGCCAAGCCCCTCGCCCATGCCCGTAAGGATTACGGCAACGGGCACAAGCAGGTATGCGAAGCTGTTGATTATGACCGTGTAGAGCGTCATGGGGCGTTGCCAAAGCAGGGTGTAATGCGTGGCGGTCTTGTTGTATTGCATTATGGTGCGGTAGAAGTTCTTGAACGAGAATACTGTCTGCTGGAACACCTTTACCACAGGTATGCCGCGCACATACTCCACAGCCTCGGTGTTCATCTGTTCAAGTAGGGTCATATACTCGCGCATGAAGGCCCTGCCGCGCGTGTTCATGGTGTACGTCATGATGCCTATCGCCGTGAATACGGGCACGAGACAGGCCAAACCCAGCCGCCAGTCGAACACGGCAATGAGCCCAACGGCCAGCAAGGGAACGAGCGCGGTGCCGGCCATGTCGGGCAGTTGGTGGGCAAGGAACGAGTGGGTTATGCCGGCGTTGTCGTCTATGATTTTGCGTATTTTGCCGCTCGTGGTGGTGTCGAAGAAGCCCAGCGGCATGTTGACGATGCGCCGCATGGCGCTCTTGCGTATGTTGCTCTCCACGCGAAATGCCGCCAAGTGCGAGCACATCAGTGCGCCGAAATACAGCACTACGCCACCCACGGCCGTGCCTGCCGCCCACAATGCGTAGGCGGAAACATGATGCGAAGCCCCGGGCGAGCCGCCTGCAAGAAGCTCTTTCACGATGAGCCAGATGAATACGAATGGCGCGAAGCCTGTCAGTCCTCCCAAGGCGGACAGTCCGACGGCCAACGGCAGCAGCGCCTTGCGCCGCCCCATGTAGCCTTGAAGTCTGCTTAATGTTTTCATTTTCTTTATTATTGTTTGGTTGATAGATAGGTCGGATGGGCCGGATATTCCTTATATGATATTTGCGGACGACGCCTGTCGGCGGGCGGTTGGCCGCCATTTCTTACCTCATCCTCGCCTTGCTGTTTTCTGAAAGGTGGTCTTTTGCCTTCCAAAAGGCCGTCTTTCACCGCCTAAAAAGCCACCTTTTGCAGGCTGAAAGACGGCATATTGGCAAATTGCTGACTATCAGCAGGTTACAAGGCAGCCGTTTTATATGTCTGAAAACGCGCCCTGAGGCTAAAGCGAACATATCCTGACAATGTTCAAAAAAAAGAGAGAGCTTATATTTTCATAAGCTCTCTCCATCCTGAAATCTCGATTGTCATGTATTCGCCTACCACACGCGGCACGTCACCCGGACTGACACCGCGCGTCAGTATCTCCTCGAACATGCTGAAAATCCACACCGAATGTACCTGTATTGAGAAGTCGGATATGTCCGTTTGCAATTGTGGATGCCGCCGCTTCATCTCTGCGAAGTATGCCTTCACCGTCTCAGTGGCGTACCGGGTGAAGTCGGCCTTGTAGCCGGCGAGCGACGAACCGCGCGCCTTCAGCAGCAGTATGGCCAACAGGCGGCGGTTGCGGTTGATGTAGTCGGTGTACTCTTTCACGAGGAAAGCGTAATATTCGTTGTTGCACATGTTCATTATGTCATGTCCGGCGCGACCGTGATGCTCGTCGAGCATTCGTTCGAGGCCGTGCATGGCGGGTGCAACGACGGCGCGGAATAGGTCGTCCTTGCTCCTGAAATAGTTGTATATGTTGCTCAACCCCACGCCCGACCGCGCCGCAACGGCACGCATCGACACGCCGAGATAGCCCTTTTCATAGAACAAATCCCCGGCGGCGCGCAGCAAGTCTTGCCTTATGTAATCTTTCGGTGTCTGCATTCCGTAAAACGTTATGACATCTGCAAAAGTACGCAAACACGGATTAACGGACAATACCCAATAGTTGTGATTTTACCAGCAACGCCAGCCAATAAAAGCACAAACGAGCCTTTACTATTAAAAATATCATTACTATTTTTTCAAAAGGAAATAACGGGAAACCGCCATTACAACATACTAAAGGACATTGAATCTCCCAAATTGAAACGACAAGGCTTGACGACATTAATGGATGAACCGTGAATACAAGCAAAGCAAACCCAAACCACCTTATCATAATATTAGCATTACAGAGTTTTCGTTACGAATTTTACATAACGAAAACTCTGTAGTATAAAGATAGAAAAACCTCCAATCCTTACCTTAACATAATCATGCGGCGCAAAATGAGGTTCTTGTAAGCCTTGCGCAGGTCTTCGGGAAGAAACGAGCGGTCGATTAGCTCAAACCATTGCGGAAGCACACGGCCAAAGCGGCGCGCTATGTTGTCAATCACTTTCTCGTCGACACCTGACGTAATGATAGACTTTATGAAGTCGGCCTTGCGCAGTTTGCGCTTCTTTCCGTTAAGCGTCAGGGCCAGTTCCTCGGTGTCGTCGGGCATGACGAGCGTCGTTGCGAGCATGTCGTAGGCCGGGGTTAGCGTGTAGCCGCCGTGCATCGGGTTGTAGAGCGAGAAGTTCTTGAGGTGCATGTCGGCGTTGCCAGTTATCCATGAGAACACCACCACTTCCCAGAAGTTTACCACGTCGAGCTGCGGAGCCGACGAATAGCGGCGTATGGCCTTGGCTATCTGTTCGTAAGACCCCTTGTATTTATATTCAGTAAGGCGCTCCGTCAGCTGGCACATGTCTTCCATAGGCACCTTCCCGCCGTCAGGCAGACGGTCTATGCGGCGCGTGATATAGCACAATTCGCCGTCGCTGAAGCGTATGAGGCTGTGCGGCACGGTGACAATCTTGGCCGCCTCGGCTAGATGCATGGTAAGGTCTTCAAGCTCAGGCAGCGCGCGGTACGAATTGGTTTGCGGCTTAAGGATGAACCTGCCCCACAATCCTACGATTGTGAAGCGGTCGGGTTCGTTGCGGCCTCCGCGGTCGATGTCAAGCGAGAGCTTCGCCTGCACGCCGGTGAGGGTGGTCTGCGCACGTACGACCTTGCGCGCCAAGTCGCCCAGCTGGGCGCGGACGTAAGGCAGTTTAGGCACGTTTTTCACGCCGAAAAACTTGCGGGCGCAAGCCGGATGATAGTCTGCTTGCCCTTCCTTCAGGTCTTTATAACAGTATAAGCACTTCACTTTTTGAATTAAAAATTAAGGGTTAAGAATCAAGAAAGCAACACTTTGTGAATTAAGAGTTAAGAGTTAAGAACTGAAAGTCGGCGAAAGCCAATTAAGAAAATTACCTTTGCCACAACAAGACATGTTTTTCTTAATTCCCAACTCTTAATTCTTAACTTCCTCGGGAATGACGCTTACCGCCCCGATGCAGTCCTTGCAGCAGGCTAGCAGCAGCGACATGCGGTCGCGCTGGTTTATCTTCCAGCTGCGCTCGGCTATGTCGAGCAACCAGCCTTCGGGTATGAGACCGTCGAAAAACGGGAATAACACAGTGTCATGGTAAGGCTCCGCCCTAAGCGGAAGCGTAAGGCTTACGGCCTCGGCGCCGGCCGATGCGAGGTAAGCGGAGTCGTACTCGAACGTAAACCCGTTCTCGTCTTCTGTGAGACGGCCCGCAAGGCGGTCGTAAAGATATATCAACGCACGTTTCATAACCTGTCTGCTTGTCTCTGTGAACTTTCCTGCTTGTCATTTGCCTGCTGTAACACCGGCCCCACGTGGCGGCCGAATAGGCGCAGCACTTGGTTTATCTTGTCCATGCGCAAAGTTTGCTTGCCCTGTTCCAGCTCGCGCACGAAACGCAGGCCAACGCCAGACTTGTCGGCCAAGTCAACCTGAGTCAGGCCGAACTTCTTGCGCATTTCCTTTACAAACTCGGCTATCGCCATATCATTATCGTAATTCATAATTCACAACTCATAAACCATAATTGAACGGACACCGGCGTTTTCGGTCACGTTTCGCCACATTACAGATGCCAACCGGCAACTTACCACCCCGGAACAAGGCGCGGCCCAATTATGAATCCTTAATCATGAACCACCAATTAAACTACACCCTTTCGGGTACAAATATAACAAATAAATACATTCATTATACCTTTTAGGGTATAATTTTACTAAAAATAATTTATACTACACCCTTTCGGGTATAATAAAACATTATTCTTTAATATTAAGAAAACAATATTTTCATACACCTACGACGACCATACGCAGCAGCACATCAACACGGCATGGAAAGCGGGGCAAACATGACGCTTTGCAAAAGGCCGTCTTTCGCGCTGCAAAAGGTGGCCTTTCAGCGGCTAAAAGGCCACCTTTTATAAGCCGAAAGGCCACCTTTCGCAAAACCGCCTGAAACTGGCTGTTTTACGGCCTATGGCAAAACGCCCGACAATAAATTCAGTTTTTTACGGCAAACGTTCGTTTGTTAGGCGGAAAATTAGTAAGTTTGCATACATGAACAACGATTTTACACCCACCGGAATATGGTGTGAGAACATGATAATAGCCGACGCCGATTATATAGACAAGGTGGCGTTTGACCTTATTGTGAACTTCGAGCGCATGCTGATGCGCCGCATACCGCAGGCCGACATGGCACGCTGGATAGACTGCGTGGCGCTCGACGGCGGAGTGCGCGAGGGCGACGGCAGGACGCAAGTGGCGCTGATACACGACAGGCGGAGCGTAAAAATGGACAACTTCGCGCCGTCGGTATTTGCAGAAGAACTTGACGGCAAGGCGTTCAAGGACAACCTTGGCGAGTTCACCATAAGCGCGTTGTCCGTGGAAAACATGGTCAGCAAGGACGAGTTTTTATGCGAAGTGCTCGCCACGGCGTGCCGTCGTGGCGAGGTGAAACGCATCATGGTTGTGCCTAGCGACGGGCCGACGTATGACCTCGTGAGGCAGACGCTACGGCAGGCCGGCGACGACAAGCGCATAACCGTGTTCGCAATGCAGCCCATGCCGGGCGGCAACTTCCGTCAGGAGATACTCGGCTACTCGCTGATGAGCGCCCTCGGCATACGCGCGGAAGAACTGAAAGAATAAGCCCCACCCATCCTCCCCATGGGGAGGGGCGCAACTTAATATAACCAATGAATTACAGGTAGCCTGTTCCTCTCCACTGGGGAGGTGAGGAGGGGCTCCGGAAAATATCACGACAATGGGAAAAGTATTGATGATTGGCGCAGGTGGCGTAGCCACCGTAGCGGCGTTCAAGATAGCCAAGAATGCCGACGTGTTCACCGAATTCATGATAGCAAGCCGCCGCAAGGAGAAGTGCGACCAGATAGTTGACGCCATCCACAAGGCCGGAATAGACATGCCCATACGCACGGCGCAAGTGGATGCCGACGACGTGGAACAACTGAAGGCGCTATTTAACGACTACAAGCCAGAACTGGTTGTCAACCTCGCGCTGCCTTACCAAGACCTTACCATCATGGACGCGTGCCTCGCCTGCGGGTGCAATTATCTAGACACGGCGAACTACGAGCCGAAGGACGAAGCCCACTTCGAGTATTCTTGGCAGTGGGCTTACAAGGAACGTTTCGAGCAGGCAGGGCTTACGGCCATACTGGGTTGCGGCTTCGACCCGGGCGTAAGCGGCATTTACACCGCCTACGCGGCAAAACACCACTTCGACGAAATACAGTATCTCGACATTGTCGACTGCAACGCAGGCAACCACCACAAGGCTTTCGCAACCAACTTCAACCCTGAAATAAACATACGCGAAATCACCCAAAAGGGTCTTTACTATAAGGACGGACAATGGCTGGAGACCGAACCGCTCGCCGTACACAAGCCCCTGACCTACCCCAACATAGGTCCGCGCGAGAGTTACCTCATGCACCACGAGGAGCTTGAGAGCCTCGTAAAGAACTACCCGACCATCAAGCAGGCACGCTTCTGGATGACCTTCGGCCAGCAATACCTCACTTATCTTGACGTTATACAGAACATCGGCATGTCGCGCATCGACGAAATAGAGTACGAGGCACCGCTGGCCGACGGCTCGGGAAAAACAGCCAAAGTTAAGATAGTACCCTTGCAGTTCCTCAAGGCCGTGCTGCCCAACCCGCAGGACCTCGGCGAAAACTACGACGGCGAGACAAGCATAGGCTGCCGCATACGCGGACTGAAGGACGGCAAGGAACGCACCTATTACATATATAACAACTGCTCGCACCAAGAAGCCTACAAGGAGACAGGTATGCAGGGCGTAAGCTACACTACGGGCGTGCCCGCGATGATAGGCGCGATGATGTTCTTCAAGGGGCTGTGGCGCAAGCCCGGCGTGTGGAACGTAGAGGAGTTCGACCCCGATCCGTTCATGGAGCAGCTCAACAAACAGGGACTGCCTTGGCACGAAGTGTTCGACGGCGACCTGGAACTGTAAGCAATTCATAATTCATAATGCACAATTCATAATTGGAAGGATGCGGAGTTACGACGGTATTGTCTTTAACTCCTTAAACTTCTATAATTTCTTTAACTTCTGAATAATGGCAAAAGACAAAGACAACGCGGCCGAGATGAACACGCAAGAGGGCAAACTGAAAGCCCTGCAGGCCGCAATGGCAAAGATAGAGAAAGACTTCGGCAAAGGTTCTATAATGAAACTGGGCGACGAGAACATCGAAGCCGTAGAAGTGATACCGACCGGCAGCATCGGCCTCAACGCGGCCTTAGGCGTAGGCGGATACCCGCGCGGCAGGATAATAGAGATTTACGGTCCTGAAAGCAGCGGCAAGACCACACTCGCCATACACGCCATAGCCGAGGCGCAGAAGGCCGGCGGCATAGCGGCGTTCATCGACGCCGAGCACGCTTTCGACCGTTTCTATGCTGAAAAACTCGGAGTAGACGTGGAAAACCTGCTCATCTCGCAGCCCGACAACGGCGAACAGGCTCTTGAAATAGCCGACCAGCTGATACGTTCGTCGGCAATCGACATTCTCGTTGTCGACTCCGTAGCCGCCCTTACGCCTAAAGCCGAGATTGAAGGCGACATGGGCGACAACAAGGTTGGCCTGCAGGCGCGCCTCATGAGCCAAGCCCTGCGCAAGCTGACATCGACAATAAGTAAGACAAACACAACGTGCATATTCATCAACCAGCTGCGCGAGAAGATTGGTGTGATGTTCGGCAATCCCGAAACGACCACCGGCGGTAACGCGTTGAAGTTCTACGCTAGCGTGCGTCTTGACATTCGCCGCATTACAAGCATAAAAGACGGCGACCAAGTGATTGGCAACCAAGTGCGCGTAAAGATCGTAAAGAATAAGGTTGCGCCGCCTTTCCGCAAGGCGGAGTTCGAAATCACATTCGGCGAAGGCATCTCTAAAGTGGGCGAACTGGTCGACCTCGGCGTAGAATACGGCATCATCCAAAAGAGCGGCTCTTGGTTCTCATACCAAGGAAGCAAGCTGGCGCAAGGGCGCGATGCCACAAAAGCCCTGCTGAAAGACAACCCTGAAGTGTGCGAAGAAATAGAAGCACTGATAATGAAAGCCATTTCCGACAAGGAACAATACTAAAAAATCAAGAGTGAAAGGTTAAGAACGCAGCATCAGGATGCCTGAATATGCCATTCTTTTCTTAACCTTTCACTTTTGTTTTTTCCACTTTTAAACATGCAGGTAAACAAAGAATTGCTGAAAGAATGGTTCATTCCGTTCAACGAAAAGTATTTTAACGGCGAGCTGCCGGAACCTGCTTTTGCCGTCGGCAAGTCGCGCACAAGACTCGGTTCGCTTACATGGAGAGTGCGCCGCAAGCTGTTTTTCACTTCGAGAAGCAGCTATACACTGCGCTTGAGCAACTATTACGATGCCGACGAGAACCGCTTCAAAAGCGTGCTCCTGCATGAAATGATACACCTTTACATTGTCTCCAAACGCATGAAGGACACCTCGCCGCACGGCAGGATATTCCGAAAAATGATGAGCGAAATCAACGCCGACGGTTGGAACATAACCGTAACAGCCAACACAAAAAGCGAAACCAAGACGGCAAAAACGCAAAAAAGCGGAAAAGACTGGTGTTGGCAGTGGTTATGAAAGACGGACGCAGGCTGTTGTCGGCGGTCAATCCGAAATACGCAAACAATATTGACCGCACCATAAGGCGTGCGCCAGAGGTGGCGGAATATTCGTGGCACACGACCGACGATGACTATTTTGCCGACTTCCCCGCTGTACGCACACCGAAAGGACGCATCGTAAAGCCAACAGACTATGACACGCTGCTTTCAAACATGCAAGATTTTCATATCTGAGCAACAGCGTTACAAGGCGCGAACGACGTATGAACGCATAAAAAAAGAATGCTCTCCACACCACAGCCGATGTCAAAAGCATTCTCAGATTTGTGCTGGTTGAATATCTTTATTATAACGAAAGCCTTATTTCCCAGCGTCTTTCAGACGTTCACTGAACAGCTTGAAAAAGTCGAAACCAAGTATTTCCGATATTTTTAACAACTCGCCTGTTGATATTGAATTCTTTGCAAATATCTTATAAACGTTCGTCCTGCTACATTCCAGCTTCTCAGCAAACCATACGACAGAATGTTTCCTCTCCTTCAATTTTAGCCGGATGGCCGCGCCTATATTGACAACAACGCCTTGAGACTTTGCCGAATTCTGTCTTTCCATAAGGCTTTTCACATTACCTTTTCAATGTTTTGCTATATGCAAAGATAACTTTATTCGTCAACAAAAGCAAACGCCATACCGCCCATATTGGAGCGTCATGCGCCCGTGCGTGTTTATTCGGTCGGTTTTTGTGCTTATCCTGTAGAAGAAAATACATAAAACCAAAAGCGGAAAACGGATAACCAGCCTCTCCAAAGGCTATTTGGTTATCCGTTTTCCGCTTTTAACTTTACGCTTTATTTATAATCCTTAAATGTTCGCCAATTCGACAACTTTATCGACCGCGACCGACAATCCGTCGACGTTCTTACCTCCGGCAGTAGCGAAGTGGGGCTGACCGCCACCGCCGCCCTGTATCAGTTTGGCCGCCTCACGCACCATCTGGCCGGCGTTAAGATTATGGTCGGCCACGAGGTCGTCGCTTATCATCACGCTGAGTGTGGGCTTTCCTTCGTACGCGCTACCTATGACACAGAGCAGATGGTCATCAACGGCGGCACGTATCTTGAACACAAGGTCCTTGGCGGCATCCTGTTTCATCGGCATTACTGCGGAAATTACGGTCACGCCGTTCACGTGGCGCGCCTGAGCCAACAATTTCTCCTTGGCACGTTCAACACCCTCGGCTTGGAACTTCTCTATCATCTTCTTCATGGAGTCGTGCTCCTCGATGTATTTCTCGACCACTCCATGCAGATCCTTGGCGTTGTTGAACAGCGCACGAATGGCTTTCAGGGCGTCTTCTATGCTATAAAGCAGTTCTTCACATTCCTTCCCCGTCTTGGCCTCAATGCGCCTTACGCCGGCAGCAACGCTGCTTTCCGACACGATTTTCAACATGCCTATGCGGCCTGTAGACTTGGCATGGATACCGCCGCAGAACTCAACGCTCGGGCCGAAGCGCACCACGCGCACCTTGTCGCCGTACTTCTCGCCGAACAGGGCGATTGCTCCCATCTTCTTGGCTTCGGCCAAAGGTATGTCACGATGCTCGTCAAGCAGGATGTCCTGACGTATCATGTCGTTGACGATACGCTCCACTTGGCGTATCTCCTCGTCGCTGACTTTCTGGAAATGCGAGAAGTCGAAGCGCAGCGTGTCAGGCGATACGTATGAGCCCTTCTGCTCCACGTGGTCGCCGAGCACCTGCTTCAGCGCATAGTCCAGCAGGTGGGTGGCGGTATGGTTGGCCGCGCTGGCCTCACGCTTGTCGGTGTCTACGCATGCCATGAAGTCTGCATCAGGCTGTTTGGGCAGTTCCTTTACGATGTGTATCGACTGGTTGTTCTCGCGCTTCGTGTCTATTATGTCCACCGTCTCGTTCTCGCTTACCAGCACGCCGCAGTCTCCAACCTGGCCGCCCATTTCCCCGTAGAACGGAGTATTGTCGAGCACAAGCTCGTAAAACGTCTTCTTTTTCTGTGTAACCTTGCGGTAACGGAGTATGTGGCACTCATATTCTGTGTAATCATAGCCTACGAAGTTCTGTTCGCCTTGGCGCAGTTCCACCCAGTCGCTGTTCTCCACTGCTGCGGCGTTGCGGGCGCGCGCCTTCTGCTTCTGCATCTCCTCGTCAAACTGGCGCTCATCAACGGTCAGCCCGTTCTCACGGCAGATAAGTTCGGTAAGGTCGAGCGGGAAACCGTAAGTGTCAAACAGGCGGAACGCCTTGGCGCCGTCAAGCTCCGTCTTGCCTTCCTTCTTCACCGCGTCCATCGCCTCGTTGAGCATGTTGATGCCGTTAGACAGCGTGCGCAAGAACGAGTCCTCCTCCTCTTTTATCACCTTGGTGATAAGCTCGCGCTGGGCTTCCAGCTCCGGATAAGCCGCTCCCATCTCATGCACGAGCGTCGGCACGAGCTTGAACATGAACGCGTCCTTCTGTCCGAGGAAGGTATATGCGTAGCGCACTGCGCGGCGCAGGATGCGGCGGATTACGTATCCGGCCTTGGCGTTGCCCGGCAGCTGGCCGTCAGCTATTGAGAAAGCTACGGCGCGCAGGTGGTCGGCCACTACGCGCATGGCCACATCAGTAGGCTCGTCTTGTCCGTACTGCTTGCCTGAGAGACGTGATATTTCCTTTATTACAGGTTGGAATATGTCGGTGTCATAGTTGGAGTGCTTGCCTTGCAGGGCGCGCACGAGGCGCTCGAAGCCCATGCCGGTGTCGATAACGTTCATCGACAGTTTCTCAAGAGAGCCGTCGGCCTTGCGGTTGTATTGCATGAACACGAGGTTCCAGATTTCAATCACCTGCGGGTCGTCCTTGTTCACCAGCTCGCGTCCGGGCACCTTTGCCTTTTCTTCAGGCGTGCGCGAGTCAAGGTGTATTTCCGAGCAAGGGCCGCAGGGGCCAGTGTCGCCCATCTCCCAAAAGTTGTCGTGCTTGCTTCCGTTGATTATATGGTCGGCCGGCACGTGCTTCGCCCAGTATGAGGCTGCCTCGTCGTCGCGCTCAAGGTTCTCCTCGGCAGAGCCTTCAAACACGGTAACATAAAGGTCTGCCGGGTCAAGGTGGAGCACGTCTACGAGGTATTCCCACGCATAATCAATCGCTCCTTCCTTAAAATAGTCGCCGAAGCTCCAGTTGCCCAGCATCTCGAACATTGTGTGGTGGTAAGTGTCGTGGCCCACCTCCTCAAGGTCGTTGTGCTTTCCGCTTACGCGCAGGCACTTCTGCGAGTCGGCGCGGCGGCGCGGCTCGGGGTCGCGCGTGCCTAGGATGATGTCCTTCCACTGGTTCATGCCAGCGTTGGTGAACATCAGCGTGGGGTCGTCTTTCACCACCATGGGCGCAGACGGCACTATCTTGTGTCCTTTCTGTTCAAAAAACTTCTTGAAAGATTCACGTATTTCGTTAGCTGTCATCATGTTAAAAAGATTTTCTTTACGAGCGGCAAAATTACACAAAATCCTACAAAACGCCAAATTATTGCAAAAAACATTGGTGTTCCGACCGATACGTCAGGCACAAACACACCCCCGCCATGCGTCCGTCGGCATAGCGGCACATTACGCATCTGTAACGCATTGACTGTCAACACGTTTACAATATGCCGCCTTTTGGTCGGCAAAAGGTGGCCTTTTACACGACGAAAGACGGCATATTGCAGACCAAAAGACGGCATATTGAAATTCAATCCACAGCTTTAGTGCCGAGAATACCAAGTCTCCCTAATTTCGTTTCCTGTTGAAACGAGGTTTATAGCGTCTTCATTTAATGGCTATGCGCTTTACGGCGGCAGGCACTACAAACCGCGTCTCAACAGGAATGGTTGCCAATCATGGCCCGATAACGGCACTGACCGGACACCGCCTTATATTTAAGGGTGATGAAATATTCCATGAAACAGGCATGGGATGTCAACGCAATTTATTACTTTTGCATTCCACCTCAACATGATTAAACCTTTTGGTAAATTATGAACTGGATTATACTTATCATAGCAGGACTGTTCGAGACGGGCTTTGCCTTCTGTCTGGGCAAGATGAAGGAAACAACAGGAACGGAGCACTGGGCTTGGTGCGCCGGATTCTTGGCCAGCCTTACACTGAGCATGGTGCTTTTGGCAAAAGCCGTACACACCATCCCGATAGGCACGGCCTATCCAGTGTGGACGGGCATTGGCGCGGTTGGCACTGTCGTAGCAGGCATAGTTTTTTTCAAAGAACCGGCCACGTTCGCTAGGATGTTCTTTATCACCACGCTGATAGTTTCGATAATAGGGCTGAAAATGGCGCACTGAGATTAAAAGATAAAAAGGTAAAACAGTAAAAAGGTAAAAAGTTTGATGCCCTGTCATGGCTGCCTTACTGTTTTACCTTTTTACTGTTTTACCTTTTTACCTTTCATTTTATATGCCAAACACTTTCCTTGCGTTTTCCGTCGTGACGCTTGCCACGTAGTCCTCGCCCACTCCATAACACTCGGCCAACCGCCCCAACACATACGCCACGTATGCGCTCTCATTACGCTTGCCGCGCATCGGTACAGGCGCCATGTAAGGAGCGTCAGTCTCAAGGACGACGCGCGACAGCGGAACGGCGGCGGGCAGAACTTCGGGCAAGTGGCTTTTCTTAAACGTAAGCACGCCGCCTATGCCGAGCATGAAGTTGTCAAACTGCAACAGTTCGGCCGCTTCTTTCTCATTCCCGGTAAAACAATGGAACACTCCGCCGGGCAAATCCTTGGCATACGGGCGCAACAGGCGCACCATTTCATTCTGCGCCTTGCGGCAGTGTATCATCAACGGCAGGCGCGTTTCCACCGACCAGCGCACTTGTTCTTCAAACGCCTCAAGCTGTTCCCGCTCAAACTCACGGCTCCAATAATAATCAAGCCCCACCTCGCCAATGGCTATAAACGGGCTGTCAGGCATGTCAAGCCGCGCACGCATACAATCCAACACATCGCGCCAGTCGGCCTTCACGTCTTCAGGATGCAGCCCTATCATGGGCAAAGCATAACCGGGATAACGGCGACTGACGGCCAGTATTGAGTCAACTGACGGCAAATTGACTGCCGGAATGAACACTTTGCTTACTCCGGCGGCTTGCGCGCGGGCTACCACTTCGTCGCGGTCGGCGTCAAACTCAACGCCGTCAAGATGCGCATGTGTGTCAATAAAATGCATTGCTTTACTCTTTAAGAAGAAAGAAAAGAAAGTAATAAAGAATAAGGATGAAACGTAAAGGCGTATGCCTGATTTTCAACACCCATTACTCATCCTCTCCTTTATTTTCATTTTTACGATAATAATACACCACGCCGAACTTCCGGCAAAGGTCGAAACGCGTCTCGGGCGGCTCGTCTTTAAAATGGGCCTCAATCTGGTTCCACAGCTCCAGCAGCACCGAATCAACCTCGGGGCGTATCATCTTCAGGTTCTCCAACGCCTTGGCGGTACGCTCACGCAAGCGCCTCTGCTGCCCGTAAACGTCGCTGAATATGTCTACATGCGTGGCCACCATGCCTATCGTAGGGTTATATATCGGCCTGCCGCCTGCCTTTACGCGGTTTTTCTCGCCCTCTACGGCCAGCTTCCCCCACTTCAGCAGGTCGGTCGCGCTCCTCATATTGGGTAAAGACTTCGCGTCCTCGTCAAGCCCGTACAGGCGCAAGGCTGATTTCTTTATCTCCCCACGCTCTACAGCCATCATCAACACTTGCAGGAAATGGCTGACATACATCAGCGCGTTATGCTGCAAGCGGTCGATTTTGCCTGTACCCCTGAGCTGCGCCGCATACGTCAGACGGTACTGCTCAGAGGCAGTGAGCAACCTGTCGTAAGCCGGTTGGGCGCGGTTTATGGTCTGCCAGTCGATGAAACGGTTGCGCACAGTGTATATATCGTTGCTGTCGAGCACCGTTTTCAACGCCCTGAGGCGTGCCGCGTCGGTCTTAGGAAGTCGTCGGTAAGGCATTAAACTAACAGGGATTTAAAAGTTAAGGGTTAATGAATAAAAATCAATGCTTCCGCTTCATCATCTTGTCGGCATACGCCTCGAGCACCGATTTGCGGTCTTCGGGCAGACTGACTTCGGCAAGATATTTCCTGCTTTGCGCGAAATAATACTCTATCTTTTCTTCAGCAAGACGACCTATGCCCAGCTTGTCATACAGCGAAGTGACCGCCGCTATTTTCTCTTCCGGATCGAAACGCTCGGCCGTAACCCACTTCATAAGCTCACGTCGCTGCGCAGCGTCGGCGCGGTTGAAGGCGTTTATCAGCATGTATGTCTTCTTATTGCAGAGAATATCACCGCCGATAGCCTTGCCGAACACGGCCGGGTCGCCGTAAACATCAAGATAGTCGTCCTGTAACTGGAACGCAAGCCCCATCTGTTCGCCGAACTTATACAACGCGTCGGCGTCGCTTTCAGGCGCGTCGGCGAGTATTGCGCCTATCTTCAGGGCGCACGCCAGCAACACGCTTGTCTTCAAACGTATCATCTCGATGTACTCATCCTCGGTCACATCCGTGCGCGTCTCGAAATCCATGTCATACTGTTGACCCTCTCCTATCTCAAGAGCCGTCTCGGTAAAAAGACTCAGTACAGGTTTCAATTTACCCTCATGGCACTTCAGGAAACAACTGTAAGCCAGCACCAACATGCTGTCTCCTGAAAGGATTGCGGTGTTGGCATCCCATTTAACATGCACAGTCGGTTTGCCGCGCCTCACTTCGGCGTTGTCCATAAGGTCGTCGTGCAGCAGCGTATAGTTGTGATACGTCTCGATTGCGCAAGCTAAAGGCAGAATGTTATCAACATCGTCTTTATACATATTATAAGCCATTAGCATCAGCGAGGGACGTATGCGCTTGCCGCCCATCGACAAGACATACCTCACAGGCTCGTAAAGGCTCCGAGGACTGCGCGTGTATGGCAAGTTGGCAATATATGTATTGATTTTTTCAAGGATTTCGTTTGCTGTCAACATAACTGTTCAGGTTTTGACTAATTCAGGTTATATGATTAAATTTTAAACACTATCGGTATGCAGAAATACGTGCGGCAAGGCCCGCCGCGGTCTTCTCCGGGTTCCCATTTAGGCATCATCCGCAACACGCGCAACGCCTCACGGTCAAGCTCGGGAGCGGCCGACTTAACCACCTTGTGCGCCGTCGTGCTGCCGTCTTTATTGATTATGAACGACACGAGCACCGTGCCTTGCACCTTCGCACGTTGCGCCGTGACAGGATATTTCAGGTTTTTCGTAAGCCACTGCACAAACTCCGACATGCCACCGGGAAACTCGGGCAATCGCTCTACGACACGGAAATCGACTGGTTTGTCGGTCTCTGACAACGTTACCGGCGACAAAGCCTTCATCCGTATGTCGGTTACGCCGCCGACACTCATGCTTATCAGCCGTGCCAACAGGTCTTTATCCGCCTGCGGACGTTCGTCGGCCAAGTCCTTTACGGGCTTGTCTACGATGTTCAGTTTGTCTGATACGGCTGACGGCTTTGAACTTTGCGTGGCAGCAATCATGTCGTCACGGTGGATTACTGGCATCATCTCGATATCTTGCGCCACGTCGTCAAGCATGTCGTCGTCGGCCTCAGTCACACTGTTTTGCGTCGAGAATTCAAGCGCGGCAAGGAATACCGAAAGCACAACGACAAGCCCCAGCAGGAAAGCTGACGCCCGCCGGTTGTCGAGATCGGCCCTGTATGACTTCTTTATTTCCACTTACCGCTATGAAAAACAGCACTTTACGACCCGCACATACTAATCCGTCGTTTTTCACGTTATAATCAAGAATGTATGTGCAAGACACTATCTTTTAACTATGCAAAAGTAACTCAGATATTTGAAAAAGATGTATCTTTGCGCCAAAAATAACAGATTTAAATGAAAAAAACCGTTTTTTCGCTCCTGTTGACACTTTTCGCACTCTTAAGCCGGGCGCAAGAAAGCCAGACGGCGTACAACTTCCTGCGCCTGCCGGTAAGCGCCCACGCCGCGGCTCTCGGCGGAGACAACATCACAATCATTGAAGACGACCCGGCGCTGATGTTCAGCAACCCGGCGCTGCTGGCCTCGGTGAGCGACAAAAGCATAAACCTTAACTTCATGACCTACATGGCCGGAGCGACAACGGCGAGCGCGTCGTTCAACAGGATAATAAAGCAGAAAGCGTCGGTGGCGGTTACGGCGCAATACATGGACTACGGAACGATGAAGGAAATGGACCAGAACAACGTGCAGACAGGCGAGTTCTCGGCCAAAGACATAGCCATAAGCGGAGTGTTCAGCTACATTTTAAGCGACAGGATAGTGGGCGGAATAACGGCAAAGGTTATCAACTCTTACATAGGCGACTACAGTTCGTGGGCCGTCGGCGTAGACTTGGGCCTCAACTACTATGACCCTGAGCGCGAATGGTCGGTGTCGCTCGTGGCGAAAAACCTCGGAGGACAGCTCAAGGCGTACCATGACGATTACGAACGGATGCCCCTCGACGTTCAGGCAGGTGTCAGTAAGAAATTCGACGCGCTGCCTTTCCGCGTGTCGGCCACGCTCGTCGACCTTACCAACTGGGACTACGGCTTCTTCAACCACCTTGTGGCCGGTGTCGACATAATGTTCTCACAGCGTATATACGTAGCCGCTGGCTATAACTTCCGGCGCGCCGACGAGATGACAACGCTAAAGGGCACCGACGAGGAAAGCAGCCACATGGCGGGCCTGTCGCTGGGCGCTGGCCTGCAACTCGAACGCTTCAAGCTGCAACTGGCTTACGGGAAATACCACGTTTCATCGAATTCATTGCTCGTAAACCTGACATACAGCCTTTAAACGACACTTTACTCATTTCTTTATCTTATGAAAAAAATCACGATAGCCATAGACGGATACTCGTCGTGCGGCAAGAGCACGATGGCCAAAGACCTAGCGCGAGAGATTGGATACGTTTACGTTGACACCGGCGCAATGTACCGCGCCGTGACGCTCTACGCGCTGCAAAACAGACTGTTCGACACCGACGGCACGATAAACACCGGCGAACTGGAAAGCCGTATGGGCGATATAGACATCTCGTTCAAGTTCAACGCCTCGACGGGGCGGCCAGACACTTACCTCAACGGGCGGCTAGTGGAAAACGACATACGCACAATCGAAGTGTCAAACCACGTCAGCCCGATAGCGACCCTGCCCTTCGTAAGGCGGGCGCTCGTAGCAAGGCAGCAGGCAATGGGCAAGGACAAGGGCGTGGTAATGGACGGAAGGGACATCGGCACGACGGTGTTTCCCGACGCGGAACTCAAGGTGTTCGTAACAGCATCGGCAGAAGTGCGCGCCCGGCGGCGCTACGACGAGCTGAAAGCAAAAGGCATGGAAGCCGACTACAAGGAAATACTGAAGAACGTAGAGGATCGCGACTACATCGACTCCCACCGCGAAGTGTCACCCCTGCGCAAAGCCGACGACGCCCTAGAACTTGACAACAGCAACATGACAATAGCCCAGCAGAAGGCTTGGCTGATTGAGAAATACAACGAGGCGGCAAACGCATAAAATGCAAAAGGCCGTCTTTCGGCTTGCAAAAGACGGCAAAACGCACGCTAAAAGGCC
>CAJMAO010000018.1 GCA_905211345.1 uncultured Prevotella sp. | reverse complement strand
CTTAAAATCCCTTGGCCAGTAATGGCTGTGCGGGTTCGAGTCCCGCTCGCGGCACAATCATTTTAAACCTTTCATTATGAAAAAAAATCTTATCTTATTATTTTCGGCAGCGTCAGTGCTCGCACTGTCGTCTTGTTCTACCAAGCTAGGTGAACTCTCTGCCGACAATTTCAAGGTTACGCCCAATCCCCTCGAGTCAAAAGGCGGACAAGTGGCCGTAACTATCGACGGTACTTTCCCCGAGAAATATCTGAAAAAGAAAGCTGTCGTAACAGTTGTTCCCGAACTGCGCTACGGCAACGGACAAGTAGCACAGGGACAGGCTGCAACATTCCAAGGTGAGAAGGTAGAAGGCAACGACCAGACTATCTCTTACAAAATGGGTGGCAACTACACGATGAAAGCCAACTACAAGTATGTTCCCGAAATGCAGAAGAGCGATCTCTACATGACTTTCGAAGCATATTACGGCAAGAAGAAGAAACAGATAGAAGTGCCTGCCGTAAAAGTAGCTGAAGGAGTTATCGCAACATCTGAACTTTATACGAAAACTCTCGCCGGAAGCGGCGCTTGCATCGCTCCCGACACATTCCAGAGAGTACGCGCACAGAAGCAGGAATCTCAAATCAAGTTCCTCATCAACCAAGCCAACCTGCGCAAGAGTGAGTTGAAGAACAACTCTGTACAGGAGTTTGTAAAATTGCTCAAAGACATCAACAACGACAAGGAGAAACTCAACCTGAAGAATGTTGAAGTGCTCGCTTACGCTTCACCGGATGGTGGCGTAGAGTTCAACGACAAACTGGCAAGCAAGCGTCAGAACGTTTCTGTTGACTACGCACAGAAGCAGATGAAAGAGGCTGAACTGTCAGGCGACGTTACCGGAAAATATACAGCCCAAGACTGGGACGGTTTCCAAAAACTCGTTGCCGCTTCAAACATACAGGATAAGGACGTTATCCTCCGTGTCCTCTCAATGTATCAGGATCCCGAGGAGCGCGAGCAGCAGATACGTAACATGTCTGCCGGCTTCCGTGAACTTGCCGACGGCATCCTGCCTGAGCTCCGCCGTTCACGCCTCATCATCAACTATGAGACAATCGGCCGCAGCGACGACCAGATCAAAGAGCAGTACAAGGCTGATGCTACTCAGTTGAGCGTTGACGAACTGCTTTACGCCGCTACTCTTGAAGACAACCTCGACGCAAAAGAGGCCATCTACAAAAAGACAACCGAAGTTTATCCTAACGACTACCGCGCGTTCAACAACGTTGCAGCTATCGAGTTTGCAAAAGGCAACGACGCTGAGGCTAAGAACTACTTGACAAAGGCCCAGAGCATCAACGGCAACGCCGCTGAAGTAAACGCCAACCTCGGACTGCTCGCCCTGAAGAACGGTAACCTGAGCGAAGCTGAGAATTACATCGCAAAGGGCAACACCGCTGGCGACTACAATAAGGTGCTCGGCTCACTCAACCTCGCAAAGGGTGACTACGCAACAGCAGAACAGAACCTGAACGGAATCAACTGCAACACAACAGCTTTGGCACAGATTCTTAACAAGAACTACGCCGGAGCAGCCAATACATTGAACAGCATTGAGAACAAAGACTCCATGACAGACTATCTGCAGGCCATCCTCAACGCACGTCAAGGCAACAACGATGCCGCTTCTTCTTACCTGAAGAGCGCATTGCAGAAGGATCCTTCACTCTCAACTTACGCAAACAACGACCTTGAGCTGTCAAAAGTCAGCAAATAAACAAAGCTGACGCATGAAGCGGCTTACATACATTATTACACTCACCTTGGTTTTGGTTGCCTGCGGTTCACGCAGGGGTTACTTCAGTTTTGAAGGCCGATTACTCAACCTAAACCAAGGTGAGTTTTATATTTACAGCCCCGACGGAGTTTTTGACGGCATCGATACGATAAAGGTTGACGGCGGACGCTTTACTTTTGAAACACCATGCAAGGAAAGCGGCACGATAATGATCGTATTTCCGAACTTCTCGGAACAACCGATATTCGCCGAACCGGGAAAATCCGTAACTATAAAAGGCGATGCCTCACACCTCAAAGAAATCGAAATTGAGGGAACAGACGAAAACAAACTGATGAACAGTTTCCGTAAACAGATAGCACAAGCGTCGCCTCCCGAAGTCCTGAAACTTGCCGAGCAGTTCATCAGGAACAATCCTGAATCTGCCGTAAGCACATACATCCTACGCAAATACTTCATCACAAACAGGAAGAACGGCGAGCTACAAAACCTGCAAAAGACATCACAACTGATAGAGATTGCATACAAAGCACAGCCAAAGAACGGACAGATAGCACGCATGTCGCGATACATTGAAGCAATGAGGAAATGTGCGGTTGGCGCTAAAATGCCTTCATTTTCAGCTAAAGACATCAACGGAAAAAACGTCACAAGCGGCAATCTGAGCGGCAAAGTGGCAGTAGTCTACACATGGGCGGAATGGAACTATGAAAGCCGCAACATGCGGGACCGGCTAAAACGACTGAAAGAAGAATACGGGGACAAGCTCGCTTTGATGGGCGTAAATCTTGACGCAAGCGTCCAGAACTGCAAACGCTCACTGCGAAACGACTCGACATCGACCATAACAGTATGTGACCAAATGATGTTCGAAAGCCCGATGCTTGAACAGTTTGCGTTCGGCGGCGTTAATGAAAACGTGCTGTTCAATGCTCAAGGACACGTAGTCGAGAGAAATATCAAACCCGAAGACTTGGAATCTAAACTAAAAATTCTACTAAACTAACATCCATAATGCTGGTCAAGACTTATTGCGCAGCTGTCAACGGACTGGAAGTAACCACTGTTACAGTCGAAGTAAGCATTACAAAAGGGGTGATGTTTCATCTCACGGGGCTGCCCGACACAGCCGTCAAAGAAAGCCGCGACCGCATAGTAGCCGCCCTGAAGAACAACGAAATAAAACTTCCCGTCACCGACACCACCATAAACATGGCGCCAGCCGACCTGCGCAAAGAAGGCAGCGGATACGACCTGCCTATAGCCATAGGCATACTTGCCGCCTTAGGCAAGGTGAAAACGGACCGTCTCTCTGAATACATGCTTATGGGAGAGCTCGGACTTGACGGCAAGATACAGCCAATAAAAGGAGCCCTGCCCATAGCAATAAAAGCAAGGAAAGAGGAATTCAAAGGACTTATCGTTCCAAAACAGAATATCTGCGAGGCCGCCGTCGTAAACCGCCTTAGCGTTTACGGAATGGAAAACATACTCGACGTTATGCGCTTCCTGAATGGCGAAGATGGCTTTGAACCGACCATAATCGACACACGCCGCGAATTTTACGAGCAACAAAGCAAGTTTGAGCTTGACTTTGCCGACGTGCGCGGCCAAGACAATGTAAAGCGCGCTATGGAAGTAGCGGCTGCCGGAGGACATAATCTCATTATGATCGGTCCGCCGGGAAGCGGTAAATCGATGATGGCTAAACGCCTCCCGTCAATATTACCACCGCTGTCTTTAGCCGAAAGTCTTGAAACAACGCAAATACATTCAGTGGCCGGAAAGCTCGGCAAAAACATGTCGTTAATATCCCAACGGCCGTTCCGCGCCCCACACCACACGATATCACAAGTAGCTTTAGTCGGCGGAGGAACCAACCCCCTGCCCGGGGAAATCTCACTGGCGCATAACGGCGTGCTCTTTGCCGACGAACTGCCTGAGTTCAACAAGTCAACACTCGAAGTCCTGCGACAACCACTGGAAGACAGGAAAATAACCATTTCACGCGCAAAATACACCGTTGAATACCCTTGCTCGTTCATGTTCGTAGCATCAATGAACCCCTGTCCTTGTGGATATTACAACGACCCTACACACAAATGCGTATGCACGCCGGGGCAGATACAACGATATTTGAATAAAATCAGCGGCCCGCTGCTCGATCGCATCGACATCCAAATAGAAATAACGCCGGTGCCGTTCAAGGACATTTCACGCTCAACGCAAGGCGAAAGCAGCGCAAGCATACGCGAAAGAGTAATAAAAGCACGGCTAATACAAGAGCAACGGTTTAAGGAACACCGCGGAATACACTGCAACGCACAGATGACCGAACGCATGATACACCAATACGCCGAACCCGATGCCGCTGGAATCGATATGCTGCGCACCGCTATGGAGCGGCTTAACCTATCGGCCCGGACCTATAACAGGATACTAAAAGTGGCACGCACCATAGCCGACCTCGACTCATCCGCGACCGTACAGCCCCAGCATCTGGCCGAAGCTATAAGCTACCGCAACCTTGACCGGGGTGACTGGGCCGAAAGATGACAGTGCGAACGCACATACGTCATACCATGAAAAACTTTATCAAACCATATTAAAAAGGCCGGGCTTAATAATACCGGCCAAGTTATCACATCACGACAAAACTTCCCTATCGGCATACAACTGCTTTATGTTTGCCTCAAGTATCCTGAAACCGCTGCCATGATCATGTGGCTTTCCGTATTTTTTGCCAGACCGGTAAGAACCTATACGTATGTCATACATTATCTGGCCACCGTCCAATAAATCCATGAACCTTTCAAATGTAGGATTTGAATAAACTTCCGCCCTATTGAAATAAAAATATTCGTCTTTATTCACATACTTACGTTCAGCCGTGACATACAACAGGTTACGCAATTTATGCTTAAAAACCTTCCTTAAGCACTCATACGTGTAACCAGCTTCCGCGTCAAGCAACTGTCTCGAATGAATATCAAACACTCCGATTCTCAACTTTTCATCAGCCCTATCGTTCAACATGCGGAAAGAATATTTACCGCCGCAAGTGTTGAACTTATTTGCGAACATTGACGTATGCAACTTTTTTAGTTCAGGATTATCATCATAAGGGATTCCAAACCTGCTATTCAAATATAAATTTGCTTTTTTAGGAAAATTTGGTGTTTTAGTGAAAAGCGTTATATAAGAGTTCACATCATCCCTATGAGACTTGATTTCATAGCCGAACAATCAGGTTCATCAAGGTTATTCTCAACTACTCCTACATAATCTTCAAATGTCTTGCCTATTCCCGTATTATTCTTACGATTGCTTTTGACAAATCCCAATGCTCTCACAGCAAGAAATTTCTCAATAATTTTATCCTTATCGCTCTTCATATTTTATTATATTTAAAATCAACAGGTCAACTGTGCCACCATCACATTCACACTCTCCGTCATTGATAAAAACTCTCTCTATCGGCACTTTAAACAATTTGCAGATTTTATATATCTGATCCAAAGTGTATTTATGCGGAGACTTTAACGACTCAATATTACCCATCTGGCCATTGCTTATACCTAAAATCGAGGCTATTTGCGACTGACTGTAATTATTTTCTTCACGCAACCGCCTCAATTTTGTTATAATTGAAAACTGGAACTCACTTTTCATGTGTAATATCTTTATTTATATTTTTGTTAAAATTAGTCCTTTTTCGTCATCGCTCCACTCTCATTATGAGAGTAAAAGAATTGTTTTATCCCTTTTTAATAAAGAAATTATTACCTTTGCCACTAAGAATTTAAGATAATGTATAAAAGGACTATTGACGACAGGTGGAGTTTTAAAGATGCTGACACAAAGGATTTTACCCATTGCTTCCACAACTATCCAGCAATGATGATTCCGCAAATTCCTCGCACTTTATTAAGGAACTACCGTCCTGAAGGTAAATTCGACTTGTTATTCGACCCCTATATGGGCAGCGGCACATCACTTGTTGAAGCCAATATAGCCGGCATCAACGCCATTGGAACAGACTTAAACCCGTTGGCAAGACTTATTTCCAAAGTAAAAACAACCCATTATGACATTAAGGGAATACAAGAGGCTTTCTCTATTTTACAGTCAAATTTCCCTTTTTACGATAAAAAGGATGTCAAGAATAAAGACTTCAGCCACATTTCAAATGCAAAATTCTGGTATTCGGAAGACAATCTGCTGAAATTATCTTATCTGTCACAACTCATTGAACAAAGCAACGAATACGCTGACTTTTTCAGACTTCCACTGTCCGAGGTTGTGCGCGAAGTATCGTTTACACGCAACGGCGAGTTCAAAAGATACCGCATGTCGCAAGCCCAACTACAAAAATTCAATCCCGATGCCTTCAAACTTTTCGAGGCGAAAACTATCAGAAACATAGCAGGCATGGAGGCTTTCAACCGTATCGAGAATACGGGAAACTCAACCATTTGCGCCTTCAATACGGTTGATGGCATACCTAAAGAAATCCTACCAGACGGAAGCGTCGACATGATAATAACCTCGCCGCCATACGGCGACAGCAAGACAACCGTAGCTTACGGACAATTTTCAAGATGGGCCAATGAATGGTTCGGATTTGATGACGCAAAAAATTTAGACAGTTCGCTCATGGGCGGCAAATCATGCAAGACAGAGACACTCAAGACCAAAGCCATCGCGGCTGAACTGGAACAAATCAAGGAGGTTGACGGTAAAAGACACATAGAGGTTGTGTCGTTTCTTACCGATTACTACAACTCCATATCCAATGTCGCTAAAACAGTTAGACGAGGTGGCATCGTTTGCTATGTAGTGGGCAACAGGATTGTAAAAAACGTGCAAATACCTTTGGACTTCTTCACCGTGGAAACGTTTACAAAATTCGGGTTCAGCCACATTGATACCATTGTCAGGGAGATTCCCAACAAGCGTATGCCATCGAAAACAAGCCCGACAAACAAACCCGGCGCAAAAGTCTCGACCATGACCAACGAATATATTGTAATAATGGAAAAAACGGGAGAGAATCTTTAAGAGCCAAGAATTAAGAAAATATGCATTGCCGGATATTTTCCCGTATAAATCATACTTTCTTAATTCTTAACTCTTAATTCTTAATTAGACTTTTACAGCAGCCTCTTAGCGAAATACCTTACCGGATACCACACCGAGACAAAGCCTACGGCTACAACCGTAAGGAATACTATTACAATATCTTCAGGGTGCACGCTTACCGGATAAGCGTCGACAACGAACGAGCCGCTGCTCTGTCCTAAGGCCACTAAGCCGTAAGTCTGCTGCAGCCAACACATCAGCAGGCCGAACAGTATGCCTACAACTGCGCCGATAACCGAAATCATGCGCCCCTCAAACAAGAATATCCTAGTTATCTGCTTGTCTGTAGCGCCCATGTTGCGCAGCGTTGCCACGTCGTCCTTCTTGTCTATTATGAGCATCGAGAGCGAGCCTATTATATTGAAGCAGGCCACGGCCAAGATGAACGTCAGGAATATGTAGGCTATGAACTTTTCTATTTTCATTATCCTGAACGTGTCAGCCTGCTGCTCCATACGGTCCAGCACGTCGTACTTATCACCTGCTATTTCCCTCATCTCCGCCTTCACCGCGTCGATGTCACTTCCCGGCTTGAGCCTCAACTCAAGCTGTGACAACATGCCTTGCTGGCCGAACAGGTTGCGGGCAAAGCCTATCGAGGTGATTATGTAGTCGCGGTCATACTTGCCGTTCCTCACCATGAACACCACGCCCGGCGATATAAGCGAATCCTCTACAAAACCTTCCGTAGGGTTCATCATGTCGAGCTGGCCCTCGCGGCGCGGCGCGTATATGTTGAGAAAGCCCTCCCAGTCGGCCGTCATGCCAAGCTGGTCGGCCAGCCGTATGCCTACCGTACCGTATTGCAGATTGGCCGCGTGCAGCGAGAACTCGCCGTCGCCGTAGAGTATTTCGTTGATATGCGTCAGCTCCGCGAAGTTGTCGTCTACGCCCTTCACCGTCACCATGGCCTGCCTGTCACGGTAAACGGCCAACGCTTGATCCTCGACGCTCTCCGTGGCAACATCAACTTCTGGCAGCGCCCGTATCTTCATGAGCACCGGGTCGTCGGCCGGAGCCGTCTTACCCTTCGTCGGAACAACCTGCAACTGCGGGTCGAAGGCCGTGAGGAACGACGCCACGAGGTCGTGGAAACCGTTGAACACACTCAACGTGATGACCAGCGCGGCCGTGGCCACGGCCACTCCTACGGCGCTGATGCCGCTGATAAGGTTGATTACGTGCGTGCTCTTTTTCGAGAACAGGTACCGGCGCGCTATGTAAAACGGGAAATTCATTTTTTCAGCAGCTCGTCGATATGCGCTATATAGTCAAGTGAATCGTCAACGAAGAAGCGCAGCTCGGGGATGATGCGCAGCTGGTTGCGCACGCGCGTGCCCAACTCGTAGCGCACGGTCTTTTCGTTCGCCGTGATGTTCTTTATCAGTTCGTCGGCCTTTTCCGACGGGAATATGCTCAGGTATGCCGTGCAGATGCTAAGGTCGGGGCTTACCCGGCAGCGCGTAACGCTCACCATCACGCCGTGCATGGCGCGCGTCTGCGACTGGAATATAAGGCTAAGCTCCTTCTGCAGCAGCCTTGCTATGCGGTTTTGTCTTGTCTCCTGCATTTTATCTACGTGTTATAATATAATAAGGTGCGCGCCAAGCGGCGCGTTATCTCAATTTATCTGCAAACTTACACAATTTTTCCGACACTGTGAACAGATGCCGCCTATTTTTGATTTAATGAATGTCCGCAAAGCTCCCATTCATAGGAGTTAAAAGAGTTAAAGAAGTTATCGCTCACTGCGTTCGCCAAGGAATTAAAGGACAAATGCCTTGCCGCAAAGCTCCTTGCAATGGAGGATAGGACGATTGCGGATATTCAAATTTGAGTTTCAGCCCTATTTCACTTCTTCATCACCAATGTCAGGCCGTCGCGCAGCGGCAATATGACCTTCTCCACACGCCCGTCGGCGGCCACATAGTCGTTAAACGCTTCAATGCCCACCGTCTGGCGGTCTGACGGGCGCGGCTTTTCAAGCACGTGGCCGTCCCACAGCGTGTTGTCGGCCAGTATGAATCCGCCGGGGCGCAGCACTTTCAGTGCCATCTCGTAAGCCTCTATATACGTGCGCTTGTCGCCGTCGATGAATACCATGTCAAACTCCACGCCCAGCTTCGGGGCATCCTTTATGGCATCGCCGATGATGAAGCGTATCTTGCCTGCCACGGCCGAGCCTTCTATCCACGGCCGGGTGAAGTCCTCAAGCTCGTCGTCTATCTCGTAGGTGTACACCATGCCGTCCACGCCAAGCCCCTCGGCCATGCAGATCGCGCTGTATCCGCTGAACGTGCCAACCTCCAGTATGTTCTTAGGCCGCGCCATCCTCACCAGCATCTTCAGCAACCGACCCTGCAGGTGGCCGCTGGCCATGCGCCCGTGCAGCAGGTGAATGTTGGTGGCACGCCACAGGCGGTAAAGATAGTCGCCCTCAGGGTCGGTGTGGGCGAGAACGTATTTTTCTAATTCAGGTATCATATTAAGATATGAAATAAACCACAAAAACCACCCCGGCCCTCCCGAAGGGAGGGGCTGGTCATGCTTTGTCGGCGGATTAGGGCGGCTAATGCAGATGGACTATTACAAGACAGCAGGCTGTAACAGCGTGCAATACTATTAAAGCCCTTCCCTTCGGGAGGGGTTTGGGGTAGGTGCTAACAGCGCACTCACCGCCAGCCTGTACGAGTCAAGCCCGAAGCCGCATATCACGCCGAGGCAGGCCGGAGCCAGCATTGACTTGCGGCGGAAGTCCTCGCGGCCGTGCACGTTGGATATGTGCACCTCCACCACTGGGCAAGTTATCGCCTTTATGCAGTCGTGCAGGGCCACGCTCGTGTGGGTGTAGGCGCCGGCGTTGAGCACGATGCCGTCATACGTAAAGCCTACTTCCTGCATCTTGTCTATCATCACGCCCTCCACATTGCTCTGAAAGTAGTCAATCTCAACATCGGGAAACGCCCCGCACAGGCGCGGCAGATAGTCGTCGAACGAGCGGTCGCCGTATATTCCCGGCTCGCGCCGCCCTAAGAGATTGAGGTTAGGGCCGTTGAGCACCAGTATTTTCATAATCGGATAAATTTGTTTAACTTTGCAATGGCGCGCCGCCACTATGCCGCTGGCAGGCCGCCACACGTTGCAAAATTACTAAATTATATGGAAACCACGAATAAAAAGGCCGTTAATATAGCCGACGCCTACCGCCGCTACATGAGGCTGGAGCGCAACTTCAGCCCCAACACGCTCGACGCTTACATGCACGACATCGACAAGCTGCTGCGCTTTCTCGCGTCAGAGGGCGTAGAGCCGCAGGCCGCCGGGCTGAAAGACCTTCAGGCGTTTGCCGCCTCGCTTCACGACATCGGCGTAACCCCGCGCTCACAATGCCGCATACTTAGCGGCGTAAGGTCGTTTTACCGCTTCCTGCTCATCGACGGCTACGTAGACGCCGACCCGTCGGAACTGCTAGAGTCGCCGCAGGTGGGCGACCATCTGCCCGAGGTGCTGACCACCGACGAGGTTGACCGCCTTGAGCAGGCCGTCGACCTTACCAAATGGGAGGGGCAGCGCAACAAGGCCGTCATCGAGGTGCTTTTCAGCTGCGGCCTGCGCGTCAGCGAGCTTGTCACGCTGCGCCTGTCAGACCTTTACCTCGACGAAGGCTTCATCCGCGTCATTGGCAAGGGGCGCAAGGAGCGGCTCGTGCCTATTTCAGAAAGCGCCGTCAGACAGCTCCGCCTGTGGTTCGACGACCGTTGCCGCATGGACATAAAGCCCGGCGAGGAGGACTACGTGTTCCTCAACCGCCGCGGAGCCCACCTTACGCGCACCATGATACTAATCATTGTGAAGCGGCTGGGTGCCGAGGCCGGCATACAGAAGACCATAAGCCCGCACACGCTGCGCCACAGCTTCGCCACAGCCCTGCTCGAAGGCGGTGCCGACCTGCGCGCCATACAGGCCATGCTGGGGCACGAGAGCATCGGCACGACAGAGATTTACACCCACATAGACACCCACGAGCTGCGCCGCGAGATACTGGAACACCACCCGCGGAACATGCGCCGGTAACCCACTGACAATCAGGAGGGTTACAAAAGGCCACCTTTCGCCTTGCAAAAGGTGGCCTTTTAGCGTGCGAAAGACGGCCTTTCGGAAGGCGAAACATGGCCTTTCACAATTCACCAACAATCCAAGCGCACGGCCAATCTAGTAAAACTGATTGTTCAGGAACATTCAAAGAATTGTTAATTTATCGTTTTTCGATAAATTTTTATTGAAATTATTTGGAACATTCAAACATTATTCCTACTTTTGCATATCGATAAACGATAAATAATCATCAATTAACAATAAACAAAAAAAATGCCCTAACGACAATGAAAAAGAAGCTAAACCTATTCTGCGTGCTTATCTTCGTTGCGCTAATCGGTGACATCCTGTCAATGTCAAACGCATTTATCACGGGCTTCAACACCGGCATGAAACACGGTTCCGAAAGGCACGACGTAACCGAGACAAGCCCCAACAAATACAACAGCATATCACTGCTGCCCGCCGACATGACCGAAACCAACGCCGTAACCGTAACCGACAACGCTACGGGAAAAGCCTGCAAGGTATGGCCTACGCAGCTCATGGTTCCTAAAGCTGGAAGCACGGGTCTCCTAGCCTCCATGTTCACGCTGGCTTACACGCTGGCTTTCGGAGCTTTGGCGGCCGCCGCCCTCGTGGCGTTCATAATGTTCGTGCGCAACGTCAACAAGAACAACATCTTCACCCGGGGCAACATCACGCTGCTGCGCTGGGTGGGCTGGTGCCTTGTAGGGGCGGGAATAATAGTCACGGCCGACGGCTGCTATGACACATACACTGCGCAACAAGTGTTCAGCCTCACGGGCTACGTGGTGGATTACGGCTCCGCCGTAGATATTACCAACATCATCTTCGGCCTTTTCGCCCTTGTCGTGGCCGAGGCGTTCGCCATAAGTCTCAGGATGAAAGAAGAACAGGAACTGACAATATGACGGATGCAAAAGGAGTTAAAAGGAGTTAACGGGAGTTAGGCGGCTTGTAAGCCGCCGGGAGTTAACCGACATTACCCTGCATGGCTATGTCCGTTAATTCCATGAGCGGGCTTGCGAGCGATAACCCCCACGTAACTCCCGATAACTACGTAAACATAAACAATGTATGGGAAAGATAATAGTCAACCTCGACGTAATGATGGCCCGGCGTAAAATATCACTCTCCGAGTTGGCCGAGCGGGTGGGTCTCACGCAGGCCAACCTGTCCATCCTCAAGACGGGCAAGGCCAAGGCCGTGCGCTTCAGTACGCTCGAGGCCATCTGCCGCGAACTGGGCTGCCAGCCCGGCGACATACTGGAATACAGCGACAAGCCATGAGGCAAAAATGGACAAAACACCGCTGAATGTATAAAAAACATTAAACATAGCGGAAAACCACATCCGTTAATAATAGAAAAAACTATATTTGTACACCTTTTTAAACCATTTTTTATGAAAATAAGACATCTTTTCGTAGCCGCCGTGCTGTTCATCACCAGCGCCGCGGCAGTTATGGCACAAGGTATGCAGCTGCCGCCGATACCGGTAGACAGCGCGGTAAGAATAGGCAAACTGCCTAACGGACTTACCTACTACATACGCCATAACGGCTATCCCGAACACCGAGTGAACTTCTACATCGCCCAGCGGGTAGGCTCAATCCAAGAGAACGAGGACCAGCGCGGCCTCGCCCACTTCCTAGAGCACATGGCCTTCAACGGCTCCGACAACTATCCCGGCGACCGTCTTATCGAATACCTGCGCTCTATCGGCGTGGAGTTCGGGTCCGACCTGAACGCCTACACCGCCGTAGACCAGACAGTTTACCGCGTGTGCAACGTGCCTTCGGACAACGTAGCGTCGCTTGACTCATGCCTGCTCATACTCAAGGACTGGTCTAACGGCCTCACGCTCGACGCCAAGGAGATTGACAAGGAGCGCGGAGTAATACACGACGAATGGCGCCAGCGCTCGTCTGCCGGCCAGCGTATGCTCGAGCGCAATCTCGAAAAACTGTATCCGGGCAGCAAGTACGGCAAGCGTATGCCTATAGGACTTATGTCGGTAGTCGACAATTTCAAGCCAGAGGCCCTGCGCGCGTACTACCATAAGTGGTACAGGCCCGACAACCAAGCCATCATCGTGGTAGGCGACGTTGACGTGAACCGCACCGAACAGAAGATAAAGGAAATGTTCAGCGGCATCAAGCTCGACCCCAACGCCGTGCCGGTGGTTGACGAACCAGTGCCCGACAACAACGAAGCGATAATCCTCGTCGACAAAGACAAGGAGCAGCAGGTTGACGTCGTGGAGATAATGTTCAAGCATGACGCCATACCCGACAGCCTGAAGAGCAACATGTTCTACCTTTTGCAGCAGTACGCGGTAAGCCTCTGCACCCAAATGCTCAACTCACGCCTCGGCGAAATAGCGCAAAACCCCGACTGCCCGTTTGTTCAGGCATACGTGTATGACGGCGAATACATCTACTCAAAGACTAAAGACGCTTTCAACCTGACAGTCGTTCCTAAGCCCGGCAAGACCGAAGATGCCGTCAAGGCGGCAGTACGCGAGGCGCTACGCGCCGCCAAGTTCGGCTACACCGCAACCGAGTACGTGCGCGCCAAGGACGAATACATGAGCTGGCTGGAGAAAATCTACACCAACCGCGACAAGCAGGAGAACAGCTTCTGGGGTGATCAGTATCGCGACCACTTCCTTTCCAACGAGCCTATTCCTTCTATCGAAGACCAGTATATGACAATGCAGCAGCTTGCGCCGATGCTCCCCGTCGACATGGCTAACGAGATTATAAAGGAACTTGTAAGCGTAACCGACACCAATCTCGTGGTTTACGCCACATACACAGAAAAGGCCGGAGCCGTTTATCCCACTCCCGAATCAATCAAGAAAGCCATCGACAGTGTACACGGCGAGCAGCTCACGGCATGGGTTGACAACGTGAAGAACGAGCCGCTCATCAAGGAAATGCCGAAGAAAGGCTCTATCGTAAGCGAGAAAGAGAATGCCGCACTGGGTTACAAGGAGCTTACCCTCTCTAACGGAGCGCGCGTATTGCTGAAGAAAACCGACTTCAAGGACGACGAGGTCGTGATGAGCGCCACGTCGAAAGGCGGCTCGTCACTGCTTCCCGAAAGCGATCTTGTCAACGCGAAAGTGTATAACATGGTGATAGGATTCAGCGGATTGGGCAACTTCAGCAGCACTGAACTTGAGAAAGCTCTCGCCGGAAAGCAGGCCAACGTCAACCTTACGCTTGCCAACCTGCACGAAGGCGCGAGCGGAAAGTCTACCCCGAAAGACCTAGAGACTCTGTTCCAGCTCACTTACCTCTACTTCACCGACATACGCAAGGACGAAAAAGGCTACGGCCAGTTGATGAATATTCTTGAGACAAACCTCAAAAACCAACAGTTATCACCTGACGTCGCGTTCTCCGACTCGCTCATGGCTACGCTTTACAGCCACAACCCACGTTACGCGTCGCTCAAGCTGGAAGACCTCAAGAAGATAAATTACGACCGCATATTGCAGATTGCCAAGGAACGCACCGCCAATGCCGCAGACTACACGTTCACCTTCGTCGGCAACTTTGACGAGGCTACCATCCGCCCGCTCATCGAGCAGTACATTGCCTCCCTGCCTGCAAACGGGCCGAAAGAGGAATGGAAGAAGGTGTCGACCTACGCCAAAGGCAAGGTTGAAAACGTGTTCAAGCGCAAGATGGAAACGCCTAAGGCCAACGCTTACATGTACTGGTACAACCTTAACGTACCGTACACGCTCGAAAACGAAGTGGCTGCCGACGCGGCCGGACAGGTGCTCTCGATGATCTACCTGAAGAAGATACGCGAGGATAACGGAGCCGCCTACTCTACAGGCGCGCAAGGAGTGGTAAGCCTCGCAGGCGACACGCCGTTCAACGTGCTCGTAGGCGTATGCCCGATGAACCCCGACAAGGCCGACCTAGCCCTGAAGATCATGGACGAGGAAGCCAAGAAGATGGCCACAACCGTTGACGCAGGCATGTTGAACAAGGTAAAAGAGCTTATGCTGAAGCGTGCCGACGAAGATGCGAAGACCAACAACTACTGGGTAAGCGCGATAAACGACATGGACGAATACGGCGTTGACACCGTAACGAAATACAAGGACATTATCAACGCTTTGACACCTGAAAAGGTAGCCAAGTTTGTCAAGGACGTAATCTTCGCAGGCGGAAACAGCGTTAAAGTGGTAATGCTGCCCGAAACTGAGAAGAAATAAGAATACCTTAATCAAATACTTTAAACACCTATCCCCCTTCCGTCCACTGTGGCGGAAGGGGGATTTGCTTTTCCAATACATGGCCTTTCAGCTTGCGAAAGGCCGTCTTTTACCGTCCGAAAGGCCACCTTTTGCAAGGCGAAAGACGGCCTTTTGCAACACGTCTGGAAATCAAGCAGTTACCAACCGTTCTTTTCATGAAAATCCGTCTGTATCAAAAAGGAGTCAGGACGGCTATTGTAAACAATAGTTAAAAACACAGGCGGCGATACATTTTCTTGCCGAAAAACTTGCAATCGACAAAGAAATAGCTTACATTTGCAGTGTACTACAACAATAGTACACTATAAACTAAAAAAACAGTGACTGCATACGGCACTGCAATCAACAAAAACAACAACCTAAAAACATAACGAAATGATACACATTGAAAACCTGAAGTACAAATACCAAGGCGCGAGACAATACGTGTTCAACGGCCTGAGCCTCAACCTTGAAGACAACAACATCTACGGACTGCTGGGCAAGAACGGCACGGGCAAGTCTACCCTGCTCTACCTTATCAGCGGACTGCTGCGCCGCTCGGCCGGCCTTATAACCGTCAACGGCATCGACACGCAACTCCACCGCGCCGAAACGCTCGGGGACATATTCCTCGTTCCCGAGGAGTTCGACCTCGCCCCAATGACCCTTGACGCCTACGTCAGGATGAACGAGCCGTTCTATCCGCGCTTCAGCCGCGAGGTGCTGGAGGGCTGCCTGCGCGACTTCGAGCTTACGCCCGACATCCACCTGAAAGAGCTTTCCATGGGACAGAAAAAGAAAGTGTACATGAGCTTCGCCCTCGCGGCCGGCACACGCCTGCTGCTTATGGACGAACCGACCAACGGACTGGACATCCCGTCGAAGAGCCAGTTCCGCCGCGTGGTGGCCAACAACATGAGCGACGACCGCATGATGATAATATCCACGCATCAGGTGCACGACGTTGAGACGCTGCTCGACCACATCGTGATGCTCGACCGCTCAGAGATACTGCTCGACGCGTCGGTGGCCGACATCTGCAATAAATACAACTTCGAGTACCGCTCGCTCGGTGAGCCTGCCGACGACGTGCTCTACGCCGAGCCGTCGGTGCAGGGCAACGCCGTGATTACACACAAGCGCGAGGGCGACGAGGACACACAGCTGAACCTTGAGCTACTGTTCAACGCCATGACACGCAGGGCGTTGTAATGACACCCGTCCCGAATCGCCCCGACACCCACCAAAACCAAAAGGGGCACCCACCCCAACCCACCCCAAGGGAGGGGGCTTGATATGCCTTGAATGGCGCGCAACTACCATATTGCCACCATTACCCATTAGGCCAATCAGGCTTATTCGGCCCATTCGGATTATCCTTCAAACTTTCTAAAAACACCCAAACATGACAAAATTCAATATAAAACGCTTCGACAAAGTGCTCATCTGGTCAGCCAAGATGACAAAAAAAGAGATGCTCACAATCACCGCCGCCATGGCGTTCGCCATGTTCGTTCCGTTCATCATGCACCTCATCTCAAGCTACGGGTTCGGTGAACGCTCCACCGCAAGCAACCTTCACGCCGCCTCGCAGTTCGCAATAGCCATCTTCGCCATCGTCATAATGACAGGCGGATGCTGGATTTTCAACAACATGAAGACAAAAGAGCAGCGCACAACGTTCAGGATGCTGCCAGCCACCGACCTTGAAAAGTTCGTCGCCCGCGCGCTTTACGCCACCGTGGTGTGGTGGTTCATGTCGTTCGTGGCCTACTGCCTGGCCGACGGCCTGCGCGTCATCGCCAGCCTCGCGGCCGGCATACACGTCGTGAAAAGCACCATACCCGACCTCGTCTCGACACTCACCGACACATTCAACCCCGCCACCTTCACCTTGAACGGCACGCGCGGCGGCGAGGTTTACGCCACAGCCGCGCTGGCGCTGGCGTGGACTTTCTGGGCGCACTCGTTCTACGTGCTCGGCGGCACGCTGTTCCGCCGCCGCCAGTTCGTGCTCACCACGCTGGCGCATTTCGTCCTGATGCTGGTCGGCACGGCAATAATCGTAGACTCCGTAGACGGCGTTAGCCATGACACTTTACGCCGCTGGGGACCTACATGGACGGGAATAGCGGCAACGGTGTTCGCCCTCTGGGGTGTGGCCGACTGGATATTGTCCTACAAGATATTCCGCCGTATGCAGGTGATTAACAATAAATGGGTGAACATAAAGTATTAAGTGAAAAACGAAAAGTGAAAAGTGAAAAATCCATTTGCCCGCAATGGTAACGGCTATAACTTCTTTTACTTCCCTAACTTCTTTAACTTCTGGACATAAAAAACATTGAATCATGAGCAATTTCAACATAAAACGTTTCGGCCGCATGGCCGTATGGACATTCCGCATGGAAGGCAAGGGTCTGCTGGCTTGCCTTGGCGGCATCACGTTCGGTTTCCTAGTATGCGCCACTGCCTACCTTTGGCCGGTACTGAAAAGCGGCATCGAGATAGCGGGCAGCAGTTCCGAAGAACTTGCAGGCAACTATATCTTAGTTTTCACGATATACAACATCATCGGCGGGAGCTTCATTTTCAACAACATTTCTACGATGACGGCGCGGCTTACGTACAGGATGCTGCCGGCCACCGACCTTGAGAAATTCCTCACAAGGGCGTTGCTTTTCGCCGCGGTGTGGCCTCTCATGGGGCTTATCGCCCTCCTCATAGCCGACGGCCTGCGCTTCGCGGTGTGCCTTTACATCGGCGCGGGCGGCGTGGAGAGCGCCGTGCCTACCTTCTTCAGGCTGATGCTTATGAGCGAAGGCAGCGCAAAATGGCTGGCCGTAGCCGTATGGACACACTCGTTCTTCATACTCGGCGGCGCGCTGTTCCGCCGCTACCAGTTCGTGATAACGGCTGTAGTCTACGTCGTTTTGCTAAATTTGGTATCCAAAATCAACGTCTCTGTAACCGGCGCAGGCTATAGCTTCGACGTATTCTGCGACTACGGTGGCCCGATATTCTTGGCCGCCGCGCTAATCGACTGGTGGCTGGCTTACCGCGTGTTCCACCGCTCCCAGTTAATTAACAACAAATGGATTAACCTATGAACTTCAGTACAGACAAAGCGATTTACATACAGATAGCCGACCGCCTGTGCGACGAGATACTCACCGGCAAGTACGTCGACGACGGGCGCATACCCTCGGTGCGCGAATACTCCGTGCTGCTCGAGGTGAACACGAACACCGCCGTGAAGTCATACGACCTCTTGGAACAGCAGGGAGTGATATACAAGAAGCGCGGGCTGGGCTACTTCGTCACCGCCGGAGCCAAGGAACAGATACTCCGTGAGCGACGGCGCGAGTTCATGGAGACGCGCCTGCCCGAGATGTTCCGCCAGATGCGGCTGCTCGGAATAGGGATAGCCGAAGTGGAAAAGGCGTGGAACGGGCATCCATAAAGAACCTGACACCCAAGCCATGGCAACCTAAAACCCACCCCACCCCTCCCGAAGGGAGGGAGCTTGGTTTGCCTTGAATGTTAATCTTACGCCTCCCCTCGGGGAAGTTTGGTGGGGCTTCCCCTTAGGTTTGGTGGGAGCTTCCCTGCAAGAGACGGCCTTTCGCTTTCCGAAAGGCCGTCTTTTGCACGATAAAAGGCCACCTTTTGCAGCACGAAAGGTGGCCTTTTACAACCCACTTGATTATCAAGCACTTACACGCCCGTATTTATCCGCGTAAATAAAGGGCGCAAAAGGTGGCAGGAGAAGCGGTTCCACTCCATGCCGAAAGCCAAAAACACGGCATAAAAAGCGTTTTTCGCGCAGAGCTGGCAATATCTCGAAAAAAATCAGTAAGTTTGCACCTATTATTATAACAACCGCGTGCAAACAATAAAAACAAAACAAGATAAGGTATGATTCTTTTTTTCAAGACCCCTACGGAAAGCGTGATAGCGACCGAAGTTGACCATCAGCTTTCGCAAGAAGAAGTCAAGGAACTGTGCTGGCTGTACGGAGACGCCACACTGGTGGATGTCGACCGTATCGACGGTTACTTCGTAGGCCCGCGCCGCGAGATGATAACGCCGTGGAGCACGAACGCCGTGGAGATAACCCAGAACATGAATCTGAAGGGTATTTCGCGCATAGAGGAGTATTTCCCCGTAAACTCGAAGGACGCCGACCACGACCCCATGCTGCAGCGCATGTACGAAGGACTGGATCAGACGGTGTTCACCGTCAACCACAAGCCCGAGCCTATTAAGCACGTTGACAACCTTGAGGAGTACAACGAGCAGGAAGGTCTGGCCCTGTCGCCCGAGGAAATAGAGTACCTTCACAAGATAGAGAAGGAGCTGGGACGGCCTCTGACCGACTCCGAGATATTCGGCTTCGCCCAGATTAACTCGGAGCACTGCCGCCACAAGATATTCGGCGGCGTGTTCATCATCGACGGAAAGGAGATGGAATCGTCTCTTTTCAACATGATTAAGAAGACGACAAAAGAGAATCCCCACCAAATATTGAGCGCGTACAAGGACAATGTGGCCTTCGCGCAAGGCCCTGTCATCGAGCAATTCGCGCCCGAAGACCAGTCAACATCCGACTGGTTCAAGATTAAGGACATAGAGAGCGTCATATCGCTGAAGGCCGAGACGCACAACTTCCCTACCACCGTGGAGCCTTTCAACGGTGCGGCTACGGGCACGGGAGGCGAGATACGCGACCGCATGGGCGGCGGCACAGGCTCTTGGCCGATAGCAGGCACGGCGGTGTATATGACGGCTTACCCGAGATTGAAGCCCCTCCCAACCTCCCCGAAGGGGAGGAGCGAGGCCGCTTCAGTAGGTAACCAAAGCCTCCCCGACGGGGAGGTAGGGAGGGGCTTGCCCTGGGAAAACATCCTGCCCGTGCGCAAGTGGCTCTACCAGACGCCGGAGCAAATCCTCATCAAGGCGTCTAACGGCGCTTCGGCAACAAGTGCGGCCAGCCGCTGATTTGCGGTTCGGTATTGACCTTCGAGCACAAGGAGGGCGACGAGAAGTACGCTTACGACAAGGTCATCATGCTGGCCGGAGGAGTGGGCTACGGCACGAAGCGCGACTGCCTGAAAAAAGAGCCTAAGAAGGGAAACAAGGTGGTGGTAGTCGGCGGCGACAACTATCGCATCGGTCTCGGCGGCGGCAGCGTGTCGTCAGTTGACACCGGCCGGTACTCTAACGGAATAGAGCTGAACGCCATACAGCGCGCCAATCCCGAGATGCAGAAGCGTGCCTACAACCTTGTGCGCGCCCTGTGCGAGGAGGATGTCAACCCCGTTGTCAGCATACACGACCATGGTTCGGCAGGCCACGTAAACTGTCTGTCGGAACTTGTAGAGGAGTGCGGCGGCCAAATAGACATGACAAAGCTGCCTATCGGCGACAAAACCCTGTCGAGCAAGGAAATCATAGCCAACGAGAGCCAGGAACGAATGGGTCTGCTCATCGACGAGAAGCACATCGAGCACGTGCGCAAAATAGCCGAACGCGAGCGCGCTCCGCTGTATGTTGTCGGCGAAACTACCGGCGACGCCCATTTCAGTTTTGTGCAGGGCGACGGTGTCAAGCCGTTCGACCTCGACGTGGCGCAAATGTTCGGCCACTCGCCCAAGACCTACATGAGGGACAATACGGTTGAACGTCATTATGAAAACGTAAGCTATTCACATACAAACGTTGGCAAGGTGCTCGACGAATACGTCGGTCGCGTGCTCCAGTTGGAGGCCGTTGCCTGCAAGGATTGGCTTACGAACAAGGTAGACCGAAGCGTAACGGGCAAGATAGCGCGCCAGCAATGCCAGGGCAAACTACAGCTTCCGCTCTCCGATTGCGGCGTTGTCGCCCTTGATTACCGCGGCCATAAGGGCATAGCTACTGCCCTCGGACACGCTCCGCAGGCCGGACTGGCATCGCCGGAGGCAGGCAGCGTGCTCTCGGTTGCAGAGTCGTTGACCAACATTGTGTGGGCTCCGCTTGAGGAAGGGCTCGACAGCGTGAGCCTGTCGGCCAACTGGATGTGGCCCTGCCGTTCGCAGGAAGGCGAGGACGCGCGCCTCTACAGCGCGGTGAAAGCACTCTCCGACTTCTGCTGTGCGATAAAAGTGAATGTGCCTACGGGCAAGGACTCGCTCTCGATGAGCCAGCAATATCCTGACGGACAGAAGATTATCAGCCCGGGAACGGTCATCGTAAGCAGCGGCGGACAGGTGTCTGACGTGCGCAAGGTGGTGTCTCCCGTACTGGTGAATGACAACAAGTCATGGCTTTACCACATAGATTTCTCTTACGACGAGCTGCGCCTCGGCGGTTCGGCTTTTGCCCAGTCGCTCGGCAAGGTGGGCGACGACGTGCCCACGGTGAAGAACCCCGACTACTTCCGTAACGCCTTCAACACGCTTCAGGAGCTTGTGAAGAACGGCTGGCTCATGGCCGGCCACGACATCAGCGCGGGCGGAATGGTTACCACTTTGCTTGAAATGTGCTTCGCAAACACTGAAGGCGGACTTGACATCAGCCTCGACAAGTTCGACTGCGAGGACATTGTGAAGATGCTCATGGCCGAAAATCCCGGCGTAATAGTACAGGTCTCGGAGCGTCACAGGCTTGACTTTGAGGACTTGATGGACGACAACGGCGTATGCTACGCCTGCATAGGGCGTCCCGACACATCGTCGCGCAAGCTCAAAATCAGCAAAGGCAAGTTCACGCATGAGTTCGACATCGACGCGATGCGCGATGTTTGGTACAAGACTTCGTACCTGCTCGACCGCGACCAGAGCATGAACGGACGCGCCGAAGCTCGCCGCGACAACTACAAACGGCAGCCCGTGGTGATGAAGTTCAACGACTCTTTCACCGGCAAACTGTCGCAATACGGAATCTCGGCAGACCGCCGCGAGCCGAAGGGAATCAAGGCTGCGATTATCCGCGAGAAAGGAACCAACGGCGAAAGGGAAATGGCTTACTCGCTGTATCTTGCCGGTTTCGACGTGAAGGACGTGATGATGACCGACCTCATAACCGGGCGCGAGACGCTGGAAGACATCAACATGATTGTTTTCTGCGGCG
>CAJMAO010000017.1 GCA_905211345.1 uncultured Prevotella sp. | reverse complement strand
TTTCGCAACGCGAAAGGCGGCATTTTGCATTGCAAAAGGTGGCCTTTTGGAAGGCCGTTTGCGGTGTTTTAAATGCCGTGTAGTGAGATGATGCTGAATAATGTCTCGCTGTGCCGTGATTCGGCAGCGGCTTACGGTATTTTTGCAAAATGCAAACGGTTGCCGTTTTTTTACATGATGAATATTGCATTAACGGTGGCCTGCGAATTTGTCGGCGTATAATTTGCCCGTTTCGGATATAATCCTTATATTTGCAACGCTACATTTGCAAATAAAGGAGGACTGAAAGAAACAGACATTTACACGTAACGGCATATTGCAAGCAAACTTGTAGGCAAGTTATTTGGGTTGGTTGAATCTGGTAAATTAAATCGAAGTTCCAAATGATAAGTCGAAAGGTTGGTTTGCCCCCGGCAAGGGGCGCAGGCTGCTTTTCCTTATTCTTACTTCGAGGTTTACCAGAACCTAACCGGCGGAATGGGCGAAAACGCAAGGCTGTGTCCTTTCTTTTTTGCACTTTTCCACAAAAAACATGAAAAACATCCGCCCTCTGCCGCGCTTCGGCACACCGCCGACTGTATATTTGCAGCGGTTTATCCTGAACAGAAAACATTTCAAGGTAAATATAATCACATTATCGTTTAACTCTAAAAACTAAAATCATGAGCAGAGTATTTCAAGTGAAGCCTAAGAGCACCATACGCTCTAACGGCACTATTGTCACGCCGGAAATGGTAGTAACGATAACAACCGAGCGTATCTTCCCCAATCAGTTGTTCTTAAACGACGCAAAGGAAATAAAGGATGCTTACATGCGCCAGTACGGCAATGACTACAGCAAGGCAAGATGGTCGTCGTGGGACTTTGAGGTCAAAGAATTGGGTAAGTGTTAAACAAAGCACAGGCAGGTAGCCATATAACCTATGCCTACCTGCCATTTATGTATCACGGAATAATACATAATTACAATGAGTACGATAAAAAAGACATTGGCCGACCATAAGAATGCGGTCATCATCGCCGCCACAGTGGCTCTTGTAGCCCTTGCGTGCGCTTTCGCCGTTTACCTAAGGCTATACACCGGCAAAGAACTTTGGTACGAGATGTTCGCCGCCATCATAGGAGTCGTCATAACAGCCATCATCACCATGATGCTGCTTGTAGGCCAGACCGACAGCGACGAGAAGCGCGAGAAGAAGGGCAAGGTGTTCGAAGAAAAGCTGCGCATGTACCAAGAATACTTAGATACGCTGTACGAGGTGCTGAAAGACGGCAGGATTACCAACGACGAGAAACTGAGACTGGCATTCAAGACATCGTCGGTAGCCATGCACTGCGCCCCGGAACGGGTGAAGAAAATAAGCAACAGCGTTAAAAAAATATTCAATACGACTATCAACGAGAACGGCAACGCGCTTGAAACATTGAACGAAAAAAACTGGAAAGAGCTTCTGAAAGAATTGTTTAATGTCATGGACGAGTTCAAGGCCGACCTGTACCAAGACTTCAAAGGGAATGACATACCCGACTGGGAGGAAACGCTTGACAATTTCACCAACGCCTTCAGTCAGGGCAATGATGAAAGCAATATCCCGCAATTCATGCCCGATGACGGGAATGACGGCACAGAAACTGCCGGTGCGGAAGCCGTGTCGGAAGAATGGGAGGACATGAAAGCGACATGGGCAGGCAAAGGCTGGGCCGTTGACGACTATCTGTCCAACGGCAACGGCTTCATGCTTAAGCTGACAGGTTCTGACGCCGGCAACAACAAGCCTGCGTATATCAACGTGGGCTGGGACAACGGTCATTATTACATCCAAGCCTCGTACCAACGCGACCCGAATTTCTCAAAGGCACTGAAATGGGAATACGGAGGCCGGCGAAGCTACGGAACGTGGTGGAAATACTTTGACGGCAAGTACTACAACATACCTGATGGCAAACTGTGTGACTTCATCCATAACGACGAAGGGCTGCGCAAATATCTTAAAGCCGAGGTGGAACGCCTGATGGACATCGTGGAACGTGAGCACAACACAATGCAATGGTTAGATAAGGTAGGGCCGCGCGACGGCTGGACGACGTTCACATGGTGTTGGGACACGCTTGCCTGCGACTACAACAATGAAGAATTAGGCCGTCCTTTCTTTGACACAACGCGCGACGCGAAGACAGGTAAGGTTACGATAGTGTTTTACAACAGGGCAGACCAGCCGCAGCTTGCCGAGCAGTTAGTGCATGGAATTGAAGGTTGCGGCAGCCTTACGCCCAACGAGGAAGGCAGGTATTTGCTTGAAACATTGGACGGAAACGCCTGCGACGTGCCCTCGAAAGTAAAGGAATGGATGGATAAAATAGAGAAAGGAGCAAAGAAATGAACATCGACTTAGTGTCAATCGCGGAGCTGAAGGGACTGAAATTCAGCATCCCCACGTACCAGCGCGGCTACCGCTGGACAAGCATAGAGGTGAAAGACCTGCTCGACGACATCGACGAGTTTATCAGCCAAAAGGACAACCGGATATATTGCCTGCAACCGCTCGTGGTGCGCATGGGCGGCGACAAAGACTTGCTCGACCGCATACACAAGGCCGGGAGCATGGCAGAGGTAAGGACGCTGCTTGACAGCGGCGGCGAATGGGAAGTTATCGACGGCCAGCAGCGGCTTACGACGATATATATCCTACTGCGTTATCTGCTTGGTAATCAGTCTGAATATTATGAAATAACATACGAGACGAGACCCGGAAGCCACGGTTTCCTTAAAAACATCAACCCCGAAGAGGCCGGTAACAACATTGATTATTACCATATCCACAACACAAAAGTCACGATAGAGAAATGGTTTGATAGCAAAGACAAGAGCTATAAGCGTACGTTTGCCGACACTGTGCTTGAAAAAGTAAAGTTCATCTGGTACGAAACAGACGAAGACAACCCCATCAACGTGTTCACGAGACTCAACATTGGCAAAATCAGCCTTACCAACGCAGAGCTGATAAAGGCGTTGGTGATGAACAGCTCTAACTTCGACAAGGGCGACGAATACGCCGTAAGGCTGCGCCAGCAGGAAATCGCACTGCAATGGGAAACCATTGAGAACACGCTTGAAAACGACGAGTTTTGGCTCTTCCTGCACGGTGTCGACGAGAGATACGACACGAGGATTGACTGGATTTTCGACCTCATTTGCGACAACGACCGCCTCGGAATAGGCGCAACAGACAAGGAAATAGGCGAAAAAGGGCGCGAACGCAACCGCACTTTCAGATACTTCAACAAGGCGTTCAAGGCGTCAGACCGCCGCGAAGCCATCCTGAAAGTGTGGAACGAGGTAATGGCGGTGTTCAATACGATGGGCGAATGGTACGGCGACGTTGAACTTTACCATTACATCGGATTTCTTGTCGATGTTGGCAATGGCTTGGACATGAATAAACTTTTAAGTGAATGGAAAGCCGCCGGAAGCCGTGACAGCTTCCTAAACGGCTGCATCCTGCCGCGAATATCAACGAAGATAAAGCAATGTCTACATCCGGAGAAGAAGCTGGACACACAGTATGAAGTGTCAGGATGGCCTAAAACAAAATGCAAGCCACTGCTGCTGTTGTTCAATATTCAGACCATCATCGACGAGAACAAGGCTTACATGGAGAGCGATAAGTATAAGATGGGCGTGTTCCACAAGTTTCCCTTCCACCTGTATAAACTCGAGAAGTGGGACATCGAGCACATTGATTCATGCACACGGAACAGCCTTGATAACGAGAATGACAAAGCGGAGTTTCTGCGTTGCACGCTGGTCGATATCATGGATGACAATTTAAGGCTCCAGATAATCAACTATCTGACAGCCAAAGGGAACGGGGACGAAGCGCAGGATAATGCTTTCGCCGACATGTATGAAAATATAATGAAAGACGGACAGGTTGAAACCAATCGTCTTAGTGACGATGAAAAAGACAGGATATGGAACTTCGCGCTGCTTGACCAAGGTACCAACCGAAGCTACAAGAACGCCCTGTTCGCCTCGAAACGCCGCACGATAATCGACAAAAGCCAGTCTGCCCATAAAGAAATAAGCATTGACGATAACGGACAATACAAAGTGACGGACTGTAAAGTAAAAGCTTTCGTGCCTGAATGTACGCTGAGATGCTTCCTGAAATACTACAACCGCTCATCTAGTAACCTGCGTGAATGGACCAAGGATGATGCCATTGTTTACAGGAACGAGATTGGAAGGACATTGGAAAAATTCTTAAACTATTGACAAGCTATGAACAACAGTAACTCCACTACATTTTGGAAATACCTGAAAGACAACCGTATTGTCATACCGATAATACAGCGCTCCTATGCACAGGGACGCTTTGGTAAGGAATATCTGCGCGAGAAGTTTCTCAACAACCTTGTAAACGCCCTGAACGGCGGCAAGCCCATTCTGCTCGATTTCGTGTATGGCAGCGAGAGTCATGGCTGCATTGAGCCGCTTGACGGCCAGCAACGGCTCACCACATTGTGGCTGTTGCACTGGTATGTCGCCTTGAAATGCGGGCGGTTGGCCGAAAACAAGGAGACATTTAAGCATTTCACATACGAAACGAGAGTGTCGTCGCGCCGTTTTACCGACGCTATTTGCGATATTGAGCATATTGACGGCGACGAGGGTGTTGCTGCTTACATACAGCGGCGCACGTGGTTCTTGGACGCATGGCACAATGACCCTACGGTAAAAGCCATGCTGACGATGATTGAAGGCACCAAGATAAATGACAATGAAGGACGCGACATAACCGATGGACTGGAGGAGATATTCAGCGGATATGACAAAAAACAGTTTGAGGAAATATGGTTGAGGCTGACTGACGAGCAGGCTTGTCCCATACGGTTTTACGCGCTTAACATGAGCGACAGCAACCTGCCACTGTCCGACGACCTGTATATCAAGATGAACGCTCGTGGTCGTGTGCTGTCGGATTTTGAGAATTTCAAGGCCGATCTGATTGACTATATCAGGAAATCACAGGCCGACGGCATGGGTAACGGTTGCTCGATACACGTCGGGGCACTGCTTGACAACAAGTGGATGGACGTGTTTTGGCGCACGAGCGGTCATCCGGCAGGAGTCGTAGACGAGGTTTTCATGGCTTTTCTCAACCGCTTTTTCCTGACAAAGATCATCCTGTCAGAGAGGGATAATACGGAAACCACGCTTTCGTTCAGGAAGATGTACGGGGCGAGTGGGAATGACACAGCTTTCAGATACGACAATTTTGAATGTTACGAGAAGTCTGGAGTGCTGTGCGGCGACACTTTTACGCAGCTTGAGGCGATATTTGGAAGGGTGTCGAAAATTACCGATATCAACCAGTTGTGCAAGCCGCGATGGGAGACAAAGGCTTCCAACGACTCGCTGTTCATCCCTGTATATACTGATGAAAAGGGCATTACAGGCATAGGACAGCGGCAAAGGGTGGTGTTCGCAGCCGCGTGCATATATCTTGAACGCCATGATTACGACGGACAGAAGTTCGCCGACTGGATGCGCTTCGCATGGAATATGGCCGAGAATAGCGGCATCTACGACGTCGAGTCAATGAAGAGAGTTATACGCTCGATTGGCAGGTATGCTGAAAATTCGGATGACATATTGCGTCATCTGTCCTCGCTCGACCCCGGCGAGGTGAAAAACGCGCAGCTGAAAGAGGAAATAGTAAAAGCCATGCGCATCTGCCAGAGCCGCGACGGAGACGCTCCCGAGACTGAACAGCACATATACGAGGCAGAGAGCTACGGCTTCTTCCGCGGCGCGATACGCTTCCTGTTCACCGACGGCGGCGGCAACGTCGACTGGAGCAACTTTGAAGATAAGTTCACCAATGCGCAAAACCTGCTGCAAAAGGCGGTAGACACCGCCGACGCGAGCCTGATGTGCTATCTCATATCTATGTTCACCAGTTGGGAACAGATACATCTGTTCGAAGACAACACCGCCTATTTCAGTAATAAAGGCGACAACTGGAAGGCTCTGCTGACAAGCGACAAGCTCCAAGATCCGGTAGACCGGCTGTTGAGAAGCAAAGACATTCCTGCTGAACTGTATCCCGCAATGGCCGAAACTGGGAGCGGTTGCACGGACGTACAGATAAAGGTGCAGCAAGACTTGTGCGATATAAACTTGATGAACGACGTGCTTGCCAACGTGAAAGGCGCAGCGCGGCTGCGCTGGAACTGGTGGCATCACACTATATACAAACCCTACGAGAGGAACGAACGCCTGATATACTTCACTGCCGACAGACGCAACGACATGCTGTCGGAGCTTTCAGACCGCAAGGAATTTATTCTCAACGAGGACAGGGCGCTGCCGGGCGGCCGCCATTTCGCCGGAGTAAACATTCCATTCACCTTCAACGGACGCGCGTTTCTGTGGAGTTGGGACGACTACATTTATATCGACAGTAGCGACAGGCAGGCCAAAATGACAAGCCGATACAAGGTGAATTATGATGAAATTGACTGCTACGGCCTTTGCCGAAAGTTTGAGCGGATGATTGAGACCGTTCCCGAATGACACTGCCAAGCCTTATATTATTTACGGTTGAAACTTTTACGATTGGCATTATGCTTCGATTGCAACAATCTAGAAGATATTTCTTACAATCTAAAACGCCGCCTTTCGCGTTGCGAAAGGCGGCATTTTAGATTGCAAGGAAAGTGCTGATATATAGTTATGAATTATATCCGACATGACGGGTAAAATCTATTTTGTTTAAAGAAAAACGTCGTTAATGTTATAATTTTTATGACGTGCGCTCGGCGGAAATACGTATTTTTAACATGAAAAACCATAAATATAGCCAACCTCTGCCTTGTTTCTGCATACCATGCCGTTATCTTTGCGCCATACAATAATATAAAAGTATAGAAGCTATGATGACGATTGACAATCACGACGCAAAGGTTTTTACCGACGATATTGAGCAAAACGCGGTGGAACAGATTAAGCAGCTGCTGGCCGTAGACGTGTTCGGCGGATGCAAGATAAGGATAATGCCCGACGTACACGCCGGGGCAGGCTGCGTAATCGGCTTCACGGGCGACCTCGGCGAGAGGGTAATCCCCAACATAGTGGGCGTAGACATAGGCTGCGGAATTTACGTAAGGCCGTTCGTATGCAGGAAAGACATCGACTGGCACACGCTCAACGGGTTCATAGTTCACAACATACCGTCGGGCCGCGACTGCCGCAACGGCGACTGCGCAGCCCTGCCCGTCAAGTACATGGACGGCTACCGCGAGGCGAAGGAAATAGTCAAGGCCCTGCGCTGCAACCGCGAGCTGAATGACGCGAAGCTCCTTTACAAGTCGGTAGGAACGCTCGGCGGAGGCAACCACTTTATCGAAGTAGACCGCGACGAGGCCGGGATGTATTACCTTGTGGTGCACACCGGCAGCCGCAACCTCGGCAAACAGGTGGCCAAAATCTATCAGAAGTTGGCAGTAAAGTGCCAGTCCGGCTGGGCTGAACTCATGCAGGTGCAGGAGCGAATGATAGCCGAATACAAGGCGGCGGGGCGCCGCGCCGAGTTGCAGGAAGCCATACGCCAGCTGCACTGCTCGTTCAAGACGCGGCGGCCGGCCGTGCCGCAGGAGCTGTCTTACCTCGAAGGACGCTACCGCGACGACTACCTTAACGACATGCGTCTGTGTCAACGCTGGGCCGAAATCAACCGCCGCATGATTACGGGGCTTATCATCGACTGGCTCACCGGCCAAGGCTTCGCCGACACGGAGGCGTGCCTTGAAGAACCGTTCGAGAGCGTGCACAACTACATCGGCGCGGACAACATAATCCGCAAGGGCGCGATAGCCGCCTACGAGGGACAAAGGTGCATCATACCGATAAACATGCGTGACGGCTCGCTGATATGTGTGGGCAAGGGAAACGCCGACTGGAACTGCTCGGCTCCCCACGGGGCGGGCCGCCGCATGAGCCGCGCCGAAGCCTTCCGCACGGTAAGCCTCGACGACTACGCACTGTCGATGCAGGGCATCTACACCGAAAGCGTAAGCGAGGAGACGAAAGACGAGGCCCCGATAGTGTACAAGCCGAAGGAAGAAATAATCGAGAACATCCGCGACACAGTTACTGTTGTGAACATCATCAAGCCAGTTTACAACTTCAAGGCGGCGGAGTGATTAACGCTTTGATAAAACAACAGACCTTCACATACGGCATTTTGTGTGGTAATAAAGATAAAGCTATACGGACAATGTTTATCAAATACAAGGGACATCGCATTTTCGCGTTTTCCGATACGCACGGGATGCACCGCAGGTTAAGCATACCTGACAGTGCCGATATCATGGTTTGCGCAGGCGACGATACAATCTTTTCGGCCACGTACACACGCATGGCAGAAAGCAAACGGAGAGCGGCTGTACGACCTTCTACAACGTGTCCTGTTTCATGGAACTGAAAAATATGCTATAAAAATCCGCTTTCTGCCTCGATTCGGCACACTGACCGTGTAATTTTGCGCCATGAACTGAAAAACAAGAGGCAATAACCGGACGACAAAAACTGAACAGGAAAACAGGCTTAATTTGACATGACGGGGTGTAGTTCTTACGTTGAATGATGATTACATATATCATCCTTATGCAAGAACGAGGGTGGGTTGAGGGATTTGATTGGTAAGCCGTTGGGAGATTTGCAGCCCGATGATTGACATGAACTGCTCCGTTTACGCAAAGGTTGATGACCTGCGCGACGGCTCCATGGCCTGCCATCCGTCATGGCGGGAAACCGTAGGCATGGAGATAAGGCTGCTTGAAGATGACATCAAACTTACGCCGCAAGAGCTTGCCGCCGGCCTGTTTTGGAAGATAACCTATTTCGGCGGGACAGAGGGATTTGCTCGTCGTAACATTGAAAAAAGATTTCATACCGGAAGTAATTGAAAAAAGAATTATCGTATCCGTATTGGCTTGTTTTTACTGCGGTTGTAATTCTTTATTCCGTCATGTTTCTTTACGAGGGAAAGCAGGATTGGCGGTATATAAATTAAATACGAATTTAATGTCACAATGTCACATTTGAGCGCATATTGCTGATTATTAGTGATTTAAATCGTGACGTTACGTTATTGCCGTTATCACGATTGTCACAAGCCTTGGGCGTGACGGTTGTGACAGTGGCATTTTTTCATAATGTCACCACGTAATGCATGACTTCCAATATCTTACACCACATTGTGACATTGTGATATTAAAACCTTCAATAAAAATAAAATGAATGTTTGCAATATGCCGCTTTTCACATTGCAGTTCACCGCTTTTCATCGTGTAAAAGGCCGCTTTCTGCATTTAAAGAAGTGCTTTTCTGTAAATTACCGATTGCTTGGGGTAGAAAGAGGATTTCTTTGAACATTGAAAGAATAAATTAAAATGGAACGTAACTTAACCATTCAGTGAAACTGCGGATGAAATAGTTTTATACTGAAGATATTTATAAGAAACGGCTCGGTTGAAATGAAAATAAAAGTGCATGGTTCGATGTTTCCTGAAAAAATCGAGTTTGACGGCGAAAATTATCGAACCACTGAATACAACAAAGTGCTCGACCTTATCTTCCAAGAAACCAACAAGTTACGCGGCAAGGGAAAAGAAAAAGGAGAAAGACAACCGTCCTTCTCCTCCCATGTACCCAGAGCCGGGGTCGAACCGGCACGGGTTGCCCCACTGGTGTTTGAGACCAGCGCGTCTACCGATTCCGCCATCTGGGCTTAAATGCGGTGCAAAGATATGAGAAAAATCCGAATTGACAAATTTTTAATTGAAAAAACTTAAAATAATTGGCAGTAAGGACTTTTATTTGTATCTTCGTAACTGGAAATAAATCGTTAATACTATGGTTGAAAACAAGAATGATTTTTGCCTTATTTTAGCAGGCGGAAAGGGGCGCAGGCTGTGGCCTTGCAGCAGGGAAAACCGCCCCAAGCAGTTTCTCGACTTCTTTTCCACGGGGCGCACGCTGCTGCAGCAGACTTACGACCGCATGTCCGGATTCATACCTAAAGAGAATATTTACATCAGCACAAACCAGATTTACACGGAAATTGTAACGGAGCAACTGCCCGACGTGCCCGAACGCAACATCCTGAGCGAGCCTATTTTCAGGAATACGGCGCCCAGTCTCGCGTGGGCCACCCACCGGCTGCTGCACGTCAATCCGGAGGCGAGGCTCGTGGTGGTGCCGTCAGACCAAGCCGTGTTCAAGGAGGACGAGTTCAAAAGGAACGTGCTCGAGGGGCTTGACTTCGTCGGCGGGCGCGACTGCATACTTACGATGGGCATCAGGCCGACGAGGCCGGAACCGGGATACGGCTACATTCAAATGGGCGAACCGGCCGGGCGCGATGACGTGTTCCGGGTGAAATCGTTTACGGAGAAGCCCGACCGCGAGTTCGCGCGCATGTTCATGGAGAGTGGCGAGTTCTATTGGAACACGGGTCTGTTCCTCGCCAACGTGCGATACCTGCGCGAAGTGCTCAAGGAGATATTCCCTCCGGTGTTGCGCAACTTTAAGGAGAGCGACGACCAACCTTACTCAATCGAGGCCGAGCTGGAGTTCATCAAGGCAAACTTCCCGTCGTATCCCAACCTGTCAATCGATTACGGGATACTCGATAAGAACGAGAACGTATGCGTGATGAAGTGCGATTTCGGGTGGGCCGACCTCGGCATGTGGCACTCCATGTACGAAAGCATGAGCAAGGGCGAGGGCGACAACGTGGTGATAGGCGCCCGTGTGATAACGGAGAGCAGCCGCAACAACATAATAAAGCTGCCCGACGACCATCTTGGAATAATAAACGGGCTCGACGGTTACATAGTGGCCGAGCAGGGCAAAGTGCTGCTTATCTGCAAGAAAGAGGATTCCTCGGCGTTGATAAGGAAGTATGTCAACGAGGTGCAGGTAAAGTACGGCGAGGAATTTATTTAGGAAATTAAGAATTAAGAGTTAAGAATTAAGAAAACATACTGTAATTAGCTGATACCTGCAAAACATGTTTTCTTAATTCTTAACTCTTAATTCTTAATTCAGAAGTTTTCCCTTATCTTCCGGGCTGTTTCCTTAAAGTCTTCTTCCGAGAGCTTGAGCTTCGGGTTGGCGAAGTTCATGTCGCCCTCGCTTTGCATCGGCACGAGGTGTATGTGGGCGTGGGCCACTTCAAGGCCGAGCACGGCCATGCCCACCTTGCGGCACGGGAAGGCGGCCTTTATTGCCTTTGCCACGCGCTTGGCGAACACTATCATTTCGGCCAGCTCGTCGTCTTCGAGGTCGAAGAAGTAGTCAACCTCGCGGCGTGGTATCACCAGCGTGTGCCCCTTGGCCAGCGGGTTGATGTCGAGGAAAGCGTAGAACTTGTCGCTTTCGGCGCATTTGTAGCTGGGTATCTCGCCAGCAGCTATCTTTGAGAATATGTCCATTGTTTAATCGGTTTTAGGGTTGTGTGGTTTTACGGTTTTGGGGTTATAAGGGTTACGGTAAAACTGTATAACCTTAAAACCTTACGACCCCATAACCGTATGACCGTATATCACTTATTCAACACTGATTTTGTCTATACGCAGTTTTATCGTGCCGCGTGGTATCTTTATCTCAACCTCGTCGCCCACTTTCTTGTTCAGAAGTCCTTGGGCTATCGGGGTCTTTATCGAGATCTTGCCTTCGCGCAGGTTGGCCTCGCTCTCGCTCACTATGGTGTAGGTCATCTTGGCCTTGTTGGCCATGTTGGTCATCTCCACCTTCGACAGTATCTGCACGCTGTCGGTGCTCAGGCGCGAGGTGTCAACTATCTTGGCTTCCGATATAGCCAGCTTCAGTTTGTTGATTTTATCCTCAAGGTGGGCTTGCGCCTCCTTCGCCGCGTCATACTCAGAGTTCTCGCTCAGGTCGCCCTTGTCCCTCGCCTCGGCTATCGCCGCCGACGCCTTGGGGCGCTCAACGCTTTCCAAATGTTTAAGTTCGGCCACCAGTTTGTCGTAGCCTTCTTGTGACATGTAAGCCATAATCTTAAAAGTATTTAATTATTTGTATTTTCCAAGATAGACAAAAAGAGAATTCCGGCATCTGTCTCAATGTCGGAATCCGCTGTTTGTCTCCTTCACGTCATGTCTCAAAGCCTTGCATCACAAGGCGCTGTAAGGCCCGGCGGCGGTGTGCTTCGTCTGCCGTCGCAGACTCGCCGCCAATACCTTAACTGCGTGCAAAGATAGGCTTTATTTCCCGAACGGGCAATTTTTTAGGGCTAAAAAAGATTAAGACGGCCGCGCATCGATGAAAAAGACGGCCGCAGGCGGTAAAAACCGTAACTTTACGCGCCCGTTCCACTTACACATCGCTTCGTCCGCACATGTGCCGGCAACAAACTATCAGCCTGCCGCAGGCCGCCGCTTACAATCCGTAAAGGCCGTGTTTCGCGTCGCAAAAGGCCGCCTTTCGCGCCATGAAAGACCGTCTTTCGCAAGGCGAAAGGCCGTGTCTTGTTTGCTTGTCTACAAAAAAATGCTTATTTTTGCGCCCGTGGACAATTACTCATCATCACCCGTTCAATATCTGCGCCAACTGCGGCTGCTGCTCGAAATGGAATACAGCTGCGAGAAGGAGGAGTTCCGCCGCCAGACCGAGGCCATGGGCCTGCAGCGCAAGGTGAAGCGCGGCGACGCGTGGCTGCCCGTAAGCGTGGGCAAGAGCTACTACAACTCGCTCAACCAGCTGGCCGTGGAGGTATTCCGCACGCAGGACAAGGAGATTGAGCACAACTTCGAGTTCGGACGCCCCGTGGTGTTCTTTGAGGCAAAGAAAGCCCCCTCACGGCCTCCCCGAGGGGAGGAGCTTAGTTTGCCCTGCCAATCAGTCCCTTCCCCTCGGGGAGGCCGGGAGGGGGCTTCCGAGAGCCGGAAGGGGGCTGTTTTCCTTTTCACCGGCACGGTAAGCTACGTAGACGGCGACCGCATGATAGTCACCGTGCCCGACAACGCTCCGCTTACGAGACTGCAAACTGCGGAGAACGTAGGCGTGCAGCTGTTCTTCGACGAGACCACATACCGGCTTATGTTCGAGGCTCTCGACCGCGTAATCAACGCCAAGGGCAACCGGCTGGCCTACCTGCGCGACCTGTTCGCATCGCGGCAGAAGGCCGAGACTTTCTCGTTCGACCCCATACGCTTCCCTTGGCTCAACCCGGCGCAGGAGCAGGCGGTGAACAGCGTGCTCCGCGCCAAGGACGTGGCCATTGTGCACGGGCCTCCCGGCACGGGCAAGACGACAACCCTTGTCGAGGCCATATACGAGACGCTGCGCCGCGAGAGCCAAGTATTGGTATGCGCGCAGAGCAACATGGCCGTCGACTGGATAAGCGAACGGCTCGTTGACCGTGGTGTCAACGTGCTGCGCATAGGCAATCCAGTGAAGGTGAACGACAAGATGCTGTCGTTCACTTACGAGCGGCGCTTCGCCGACCATCCGCAGCTGTGGAGCATCCGCGAGGCCATACGCAAGCTGCGCCAAGGCCGCAACAGGCGGCGCGACGACGGCTACCACCAAAAACTAGACCGCCTGAAAAGCCGCGCCGCCGAGCTTGAGATACGCATAAACGCCCAGCTGTTCGGCGAGGCGCGCGTGATAGCCTCAACCCTTACGGGCAGCGCCAACCGCCTGCTCACTGGCCAAAAGTTCGGCACGCTGTTCATCGACGAGGCCGCGCAGGCCCTCGAACCGGCCTGCTGGATAGCCATCAGGCGGGCTTCAAGGGTGATACTGGCGGGCGACCACTGCCAGCTGCCGCCCACGGTGAAAAGCATCGCGGCACTGCGCGGCGGACTGGGCACGACGCTCATGGAGCGCGTCGTCAGCCAGAAGCCCGAGGTGGTGACCCTGCTGAAGACGCAATACCGCATGAACGAGCAGATAATGCGCTTCTCCAGCGACTGGTTCTACGGCGGAATGGTAGAGGCGGCACCGCAAATAAAGTACCGCGGAATACTCGACCTCGACAACCCCATGACGTGGATCGACACCTCAGGCGTGGAAGGCCGCGAGGAGTTCGTCGGCGAGAGCTTCGGCCGCATAAACCGCGCCGAGGCCGACCTTACGCTCAACGTGCTCGAGGAATACTTCACGAAGATAGGCAAGCGGCGCATCCTTGACGAGCGCATCGACGTAGGCGTAATCTCGCCCTACCGCGCGCAGGTGCAGCTCCTGCGCCGCCTCGTCCGCAAAAAGGAGTTCTTCAAGCCCTACCGCGGCCTCATCTCGGTGAACACGGTGGACGGTTTCCAAGGGCAGGAGCGCGACATCATCGTCATCTCCCTCGTCCGCGCCAACGCCGACGGGCAGATAGGCTTCCTCTCAGACCTGCGCCGCATGAACGTGGCCATCACCCGGGCGCGCATGAAACTGATAATACTGGGCGACGTGCCCACCATGACGCGCCACCCGTTTTACCGGAAACTGTATGAATATACAAATGGAATAAGCCCCCTCCCGACCTCCCCGAGGGGAGGAGGGCAGACACCATTGTGAGATGAATTAACGATTAAAAATTAACAATAAAAACCGACCAGCAAGTGTAATTACAATCTCCTCCCCTCGGAGAGGCTGGGTGGGGGCTTATAATTAACGGCAACCAGCAAGTGTAATTACAATCCCCTCCCCTCGGGGAGGCTGGGAGGGGGCTTTCATTTATGCTCCAGCGAGACTATATCCAGCGGCTTATCCGCGAGTTCATTGCCGCCCTGCAGCGGTTCCTAGAGAAAAAAGAGGCGGGCGAAAGGCAGGAGGAGGCACGCCAGATGTTCACCCGATACTTCGGCGACTACGCCTTTTTCCACACCGGCTCGATAGACGACATCATGCAGTGGTTCGAGCGTTACCCCGAAGAAGAACGCCTCGACCGCATCGGGATGCTGGCCGAACTGTATTACGCCGAGGCCGACGCGCTGGGCGAGCCAATGCGCACCGGAGTGCTTGACCGCGCCTTCATGCTGTTCGACTTTGTCGACCGCCACAGCCGCACGTTCTCTATCGACCGCCGAAACAAGCTCTCCGATATCAACATTAAGCGCGGCCGTAACCCTGATTGACGGTTCATCCGCAGTTCGGGTGAATGAAGAATCAGGTCTGCCTTATTTTATTTTACCGTAGAGACGCGATTTATCGCGTCTGCCGTAAACAGCAATTATTTTACAGCGGTAGACGCTATGAATCGCGTCTCTACAGGATTTGCTGTACAATATGAACTGCGGATGAACCCAAGAGACGACCTTTTGCCTTGCAAAAGGCCGCAAACGGCACGCTAAAAGGCCACCTTTCATGCGCCAAAAGGCGGCCTTTTGCAACGCATTGGCTATCAATATGTTACGCCGCCGGTTACGACCCTTGCATGAAAGACTGCCGTCCGCCGGGCAGAAAGCATGGTTTTCAGGCTGTTATTGGAAAATTCCGACACGATGAACATATTTTTATCGTTTTATTGTCATGTTTCGTTTTTTTATCATATATTTGTATCCAACTTGTTAGTCAACCTATTTATTAACCAAAAACACGCCTTATGAAAAAGTTTATCCATACCTTAACAGTGGCGCTTGTCGTATCGACATGCGCCGTGGCGCAGGGCTTAAGCGAAAGCAAGAACATGCTTGAAGCAGGCACCCGGCACGCCAAAGCGATAATGCAAAACAGCCGCGTGGCCGACGTGAAAGCCCCCGCAGGCAAGGCGGCGCACCGTTTGCCGACACCTACGGGCACGGCCGACGACATAATCTATGAACCTGATGGAGTGCGTTCGGACAACCTCGTCCGCGAGGATGTCAGCTATTTTAACATCGGAGGGGAGCTGTATCTTGATAATGTCACCGGGGTTGTGAGCCATTACGTTGTCAGCGCCGACGGCAACAGCATATACATGCGCCCAATATCGACGTGGAACGCGGGCGGATACATCCGCCTCGACCGCCAGGCCGACGGCACTTACACGGCCCATACGCCGCAGATATTCTATGACCAGGACAACGGCGACGGCACGCACCTGCTTGTATGGGCCACGCGGCTGAAGCTCCACACCTACGACGACGGCAAGATTTGGTATGAGCCTGAAGACAACGGCGACGGCAGCTACAATACCGACATGAGGTTCACGTTCGAGGACGGCGTGCTCAGCCAAGCCGACATGACAACCACCGGCGGCCTGCCCAACGAGATACTCGCCATGACCGACAGCGAAGGCTCTTGGCTGTTGTACGGCTCAGGGTGCATCAGCATCAGCCCGCTGGCCGACGGCGACAAGCCCGCAGTGTTGCCCGGGGACAACGTGCAGCAGGCCGCCATGCTGAGTTATGGTAACATTGACATGTCTACCGGCGGCATGACGGTGGTTAGCAAGCCGCTGGTATGGGCTGTGTCAGCTTCGGAACCCGGCGCGGTTTACGTGAAAGGGTTGTCAAATACCATGCCCGAACAATGGGTGAAAGGCGAACTGGGTGGCGACGGCGGCCTGACTTTCAGGAAACAGTACCTAGGCATCAACCAAGACCAAAAAAAGCACCTGTGGCTCATGCCAGCCTTATATACCGTTGACGCAGTACCGTCAGGCGGGGCGGAATATTACATACCGAGTTACACTATGGCAGATGCCGTGACGCTGGAGTTCAACGCCGCCACGCAAACATACCGCAGCACGGAGAACGAAGCGCTGACAGTCAGCATGTTGCCGTCACGCGTCAATTACACGGAAGCGTTCAATTCGCCTGTCATAACACTTATTGACGACAAGGCGGCCACGCCCGCCGCTCCTGCCGACGCGGCCTTACAGTCGACCACTTACGGTTATGTTAGAATGCAGTTCACCCTGTCGCCAACCGATGTTGACGGCCGCTTCATCGACACAGGCAAGCTGTATTACCGCGTGTTCATCGGCGGCGACGAGACAACCCCGTTCGTGTTCAACGCCGGCACATATCATTTAGACGAAGACATGACCGACATACCATACGGTTTCAACAACGGAATAGCCAGTATCAGCTCTTACAACAACTCTCATTATTTCAATATTTACGACCCCGGCGTAACCCTTTGTGGCGTGCAGAGCGTGTATAAGGGAGGCGGCGAGGAGCGCGTATCCGACATCATTTGGGTCGACATGTCGGGCACGGGCATCACTTCCGTTACCGCGGACGAGGCAGCCAAGGTTGAGTATTACGACCTGCAGGGCCGCCGCGTAAGCAATCCCGCGAAAGGAATATTCATCAAGAAGACCACCACTGCTGACGGGACTAAGACCGTCAAGGTGATGAAATAAGCACAGATGACCTTTATATGAAAAACGCCCCGCCGCGTTATCCTTAGCGATAAGCGGCGGGGCGTAACTTTGTATCATATAAGGTAATGCGTCAAGGCTGCTTGCCGATGTAGGCAAGTATGCCTCCGTCAACGTAAAGTATGTGTCCGTTGACGAAGTCGGAAGCGTCGGAGGCAAGGAATACGGCCGGCCCCATAAGGTCTTCGGGCGTGCCCCAGCGCGCCGCCGGAGTCTTCGACACGATGAAACTGTCGAACGGATGGCGGCTTGACGCTCACGCAGCGGAGCCGTCTGCGGCGTGGCGATGTAGCCTGGACCTATGCCGTTGCACTGTATGTTGTGCTCTCCGAACTCGGAGCAGATGTTGCGGGTGAGCATCTTCAGTCCGCCCTTGGCGGCCGCGTAGGCCGACACTGTCTCGCGTCCCAGCTCGCTCATCATCGAGCATACGTTGATAATCTTGCCGTGGCCTTTCTTTATCATGCCGGGTATTACGGCCTTTGAGACGATGAACGGCGCGTTAAGGTCGATGTCTACGACCTGGCGGAAGTCCTCAACCGACATCTCGGTCATGGGTATGCGCTTGATGATTCCTGCGTTGTTGACGAGAATGTCGATTGTGCCGAGTTCTTTCTCGATGTCGGTCACCATCTTCTTCACCTCGTCTTCCTTCGTTACGTCGCAGATGTAACCCTTGGCGTCGATGCCCTTGGCCTTGTAGTCGGTCAGGGCTTGGTCCATGTGGTGCTGTGAACGGCAGTTGAAAGCGATTTTAGCGCCTGCCTGGGCGTAAGCCTCCGCTATGGCGAAACCTATGCCGTAAGCTGCTCCGGTGACAAGTGCCACCTTGCCTTCGAGTGAAAATTTCTGTGAGAATGTATCCATTTTGTTATACTATTATTTACCCACCCCCGCCCTCCCGAAGGGAGGGAGCTTGGTATGCCATGCCAAATTATGACAGGCATTATCACAATTTCAGTACCATAATTTTACCTTCTTATATGTCTTTGCATATCAGGCTTCCTCCCTTGGGGAGGGTTGGGGTGGGTGTTAGTTACTATTTCAAATCCGTAATCTTCGAGAAATCTTGGTCGCCGTAGTCTTGGTTCTCGCCTCCCATGCCCCAGATGAATGTGTAATTGTGGGTCGCGGCGGCACTGTGTATGCTCCACTCGGGCGACAGGACTGCTTGGTCGCCCTTCATCCAGATGTGGCGTGTCTCGTCGATCTCACCCATGAAGTGGCATACGGCCTGCTCCTCAGGCACCTCAAAGTAGAAATAAGCCTCCATGCGGCGGCTGTGAACGTGAGCCGGCATGGTGTTCCATACGCTGCCGGGAGCAAGCTCGGTCATTCCCATTTGCAGCTGGCAGGTGGGCAATACTTGGCTTACGAGCATCTTGTTGATGTCGCGCTCGTTGCTCATCTCGAGCGAACCCATGTGGGCGACGACGGCATCCGCCTTGGTCACTTTCTTGCAAGGATATTCCTTGTGGGCTGTTACGCTGTTGAAATAGAACTTAGCGGGCTTGCCTGAATCTTTGCTCGAGAAGAACACGTCGCGGTCGCCGCGGCCTATATATAGAGCCTCCTTGTAGCCGAGAGTGAACGTCTCGCCGCCTACCTTGACAACGCCTTCGCCCTTGCCAACGTTGAATATGCCGACCTCGCGGCGCGTAGTGAAGTACTCTGCCTTAAGAGGGTCGATGGCTTCGAGCTTCAGTTCCTCGTTAACTGGCATAGCGCCGCCCACTACCATGCGGTCGTACATAGAGTAAACCATGTTCACCTCGTCTGCCGCAAACACCTTCTCAATGAGAAAGTCACGGCGGATTCTCTTTGTGTCGTAGCTTTTCGCATCCTCGGGATGCGCTGCGTAACGGATTTCGTAATTTGTCTTCATAATGTATTTAATAAAGATTAGTCGCTTGAAACAATGCTGATTATTCGCTACAAAGGTACTAAAAAAATCGCACCTCGTCATCCCACGAAGTGCGATTTATACTGAATAATGCTTAAAAATGTTGTCCAAAGCGGATTCGAACCACTACAAACAGAACCAAAACCTGTTGTGCTACCATTACACCATTGGACAATCACGGGTGCAAAGGTAGTGGTTTTTTACGCCACTACCAAAATTTTCAATGACTTTTTAACCTTTTACGGTCACCAAGTAATAGTTTTTCTTGCCGCGTTGCACCAAAAGATACTTTCCGTCTATCAAATCGTCGGCAGTTATCACGCGGTCAAACGCCGCCAGTTTCTCCTTGTTAAGCGACACGCCTCCACCCTGAACGAGCTTGCGCATCTCGCCCTTGCTGGCGAATACGGCTGCCGCCTGGGTGAATATCTCTACCGCCGGCTGGCCCAGCTGGTCTTTGCCTATCTCGAACTGGGGCACTCCTTCGAAGATGTCGAGCAATGTCTGCTCGTCCAGCTTAAGCAGGCTCTCCTTGGTAGATTTGCCGAACAAGATGTTAGACGCTTCTATCGCGGCATCCAAAGCCTCGCGTGAGTGCACCATAACGGTAACCTCCTCGGCCAGCCGTCGTTGCAAAGTGCGGCGGCCCGGGTCTTGCCTGTGCTCCTCCACGAGGGCTTCTATCGTTTCCTTGTCAAGGCTTGTGAATATCTTTATGTAACGTTCCGCGTCGTCATCGCTCACGTTCAGCCAGAACTGATAGAACTTATAGGGCGACGTGCGCTTCGGGTCGAGCCAGATGTTGCCCGTCTCCGTCTTGCCGAACTTCTTGCCGTCGGCCTTCGTTATAAGCGGACAAGTCAGGGCGAAAGCCTCAGCCTCGGCGCCAAGTGTGCGGCGGATAAGCTCCGTTCCGGTAGTCATGTTGCCCCATTGGTCGTTGCCTCCCATCTGCAGCTTGCACCCCTTGTGCTGGTATAAGTAAAGGAAGTCGTAGCCTTGAAGCAGCTGGTAAGTGAACTCCGTAAACGAAAGGCCGTCGCGAGCCTCGCCGTTCAGGCGCTGCTGCACGCTCTCCTTGGCCATCATATAGTTTACGGTGATGTGCTTGCCTACCTCGCGTGCGAACTGCAGGAAGCCCATGTCCTTCATCCAGTCGTAGTTGTTTACCAGCTCCGCGCGGTTTGGCGCGTCGCTTTCAAAGTCGAGGAACTTAGCCAGTTGCCGCTTTATGCATTCTTGGTTGTGGCGCAGGGTGTCCTCGTCAAGCAGGTTTCGCTCAAGACTTTTGCCCGACGGGTCGCCTATCATGCCGGTGGCGCCGCCTACGAGAGCCAGCGGCTTGTGTCCGCAACGCTGCAAGTGGCGCAGCATCATCACGCCGCACAGGTGGCCGATGTGTAGCGAATCCGCTGTAGGATCGGTGCCGAGATAAGCCGTTACCTGCTCTTTCTGCAACAGTTCTTCGGTGCCCGGCATAATCTGTGCCAACATTCCACGCCATCTGAGTTCTTCAACAAAGTTCTTGTTCATCGTATGGTTTTCTTTGATTATTATGCTCTAAAATCTTTATTTTTCACTTCCGGCTTATCAAGGTACGGGGTCATACCCGCTTCCTCCCCACGGGTTGCAGCGCAGTATGCGCCATATCGCGAGCGCAAGCCCTTTCACCGGGCCGTGTTTCCTGAGCGCCTGCTTGGCGTATTCTGAGCAAGTGGGGGTAAATCTGCACGACGGAGGAGTCAGCGGCGATATGCATTTCTGATAGAAAACGATCGGAAGGCACAGCAGCCTGACGGCCGCTTTCGACAAAAACCTTACTAAGCGCATCGTCATCGGTTGATTTTCTCGGCGAGCCGATGCAGCAGGTTAACCACCTTATGCTCCACATCGGCCGTGCTCCACAGTTTGTCGTCAAGCCAGATGAAAGCCACCGCCAGCCCCTCTCCCCCTTGGGCCGCAAGGCTTTCGTAAAGCACCGCCTTGTTTTTCCTGTAGGCTTCGCGTACCTGCCGCTTCACCCTGTTGCGCTTCACGGCGCGTTTGAAACACCGCTTGGGCACGCTTATAAGCACTTGCACCAGCGGTCCGCGCCCGCCGTCATCCGTTTTCATGTACACAAGGCGCAACGGGAACGCCGCCATCGAACGGCTGCCTTCCCTGTGGAAGAGCTTCTCTATGAGCGTCCTGCTGCACAGACGCTCCTCCTTGCGGAACGTGTAGATGCCGGATGCCGACATACATTATATTATTTGTTCTTCTCCAAAAAATCCTTGAGAGCACTTGTCATCGACGGATGCTGCATCGTGGGAGCCTCGACCTCGACTTTCAGTCCTGCGTCGTGGGCGGCCTTCGCCGTAGCCGGACCGAACGTGCCTACCACCACCTTGTCGTTCATCGAGTCGCCGAAGGTCTTGCTGAACGCGCTGATACCCGACGGACTGAAAAATATGCACATGTCATAATCGAATGTCTTTACCTCGTCTTCGGTAAAATCGTTGCTTACCGTGCGGTACATCACGCACTCCGTGTGGTTCAGCTTCTTGGCGTCAAGCAGCTTTTTCACGGTGTCGTCGTGCACGTCGCTCATCGGTATGAGGTATTTTTCAGCCTTGTGCTTAGCCATTGTCGGCAGCAAGTCGTCTATCTTGCCTGTCTTTCCGAAGAACACCTTGCGCTTCCTGTACTGCACGTATTTCTGGATATACAGTGCTATCGTCTCAGTTACGCAGAAGTATTTCATACCCTCCGGTATCTCCAGCCTCATCTCATTGGCCAGTTTGAAATAGTTGTCGATGGCGTGCCTTGAAGTGAACACCACGGCGGTGTAGTTCAATATGCTTATCTTCTGCTGGCGGAACTCCTTCGACGAGAGACCTTCCACCTTAATAAACGGCCGGAAGACAAGTTCGACGCCATACTCTTTCTCCATCTCAAAATAAGGAGACTTGTCACTGCTCGGCTTTGGTTGTGACACTAATATCTTTCTTACCATCACTCAAATACCTAAAAGTTTATTTTCAACTGGTTTACTATCATTGACAGAACGCCGCCCAATGAAAGCAGGGGCATTATTTCAAGGGCACAAAAGTACAAAATTATCTGCAAAACAAAGGCTTTATTCTTGAAAAACATGACAAAACTCTTGTAAAGCAGCATGACCTTAGCCAAAGTTATAACAAAAGCCGCGTAAAATACAGCTTTTTGTATCGAAAGGTCGAAATACGACTGTAACAGCACGAGGGGGAAAAGCGCTATGCCCTCGGCCGACACTACGAAAAGCAGCTGCTTGAGCCAGCGCACGCTTTTCCTCTTGCCGAAGAACACGCTGTTTACCACCCAGTAAACCAGCATCTTCAGCGCGAAATAGGCCACGAACACTCCGAAAAATATGGCCAGCAGCTGGTATTGCGACTGCAATATGAACGTGTCGGCCACGCGCTCGAGCGTATAAAGAAACGTCACTACCGACAGCAGCAGGCACGTAAGCAGCACGAAGAACGACTGGAAGCGCACCTCGGCCGTCGTCTCCGTCATCTCGGTGGTGTTGCCCGACGGTTCCCGGAAAAAGTGGCGCACCTGCCTCATAAGGAAGCCGCGAGTGTTGGCCAAGGCTATCATGGCTATTATGAAACAGCATATCAGCAGCGCCGTCATCGTGTTGTCGCCGCGTATGGTGTAAGGCACGGGGTCGCCTGCCACGCCGTAGCGGCCCCCGCTCATCTCTGAATAGAACAGCGAGTCTTTCGAGAAGAACGTCTCGCGGTAATATTGCGGCAGGTTTATGTCGCGCGGACTTATCCATTCTTCCTGCCCGGGCAGCGTGAGCGTGTCGGGGCGGGTGCTCAGGTGGGTGTTCTCTACGTGGAACACGGCCTGTATGGCCGAGTCTTGCTGGGCCGGAGTGGCATCGGGCGGCAACTGCCTCAGCACTTCATAAGGATGGGGCACTACATCCTTCGCCGGCTCGTTCTTCACCGAGTCGGCAACAACGGCTGCCGTATGCGCCGCCGTCGAGTCAGTCTGTTGTATTACGTCCATCCCCTCTTGCGATAAGACCGGCAAGCCCGATCGGCCCGATAAGCCGCCGAAGCAATCCCGGCTGTTTTCTTACTCCTTGCCCGTCAGCCTCAATCCAGGTGGAACTCGCGGCGTATATCGTCCACCTTGTCGAGCTTCTCCCATGTGAACAGCTCCACGCTGACGGTCTTCTCCTCGTGGTAACGGCTGGTAAAGGTCTTCTTCACAACCTCGTTCTTGCGGCCCATGTGGCCGTAGGCGGCCGTCTCTACAAACATCGGCTGGCGCAGTTTCAGCTCGCGCTCTATGGCTTTCGGGCGCAGGTCGAACATCTGCCGTATCTTCGTGGCTATCTCGCCGTCGGTCATCTCGACGCGGCTCTTGCCGTAGGTGTTCACGTATACGCTTACAGGCTCGGCCCTGCCTATGGCGTAACTCAACTGCACGAGCATCTCGTCGGCCACCCCGGCGGCCACCATGTTCTTGGCTATGTGGCGCGCGGCGTAAGCGGCCGAGCGGTCCACCTTGCTCGAGTCCTTGCCCGAGAATGCGCCGCCGCCGTGGGCTCCGCGGCCTCCGTAGG
>CAJMAO010000016.1 GCA_905211345.1 uncultured Prevotella sp. | reverse complement strand
TTTCGCAATGCGAAAGGCGGCTTTTTGCTATAATATTGAGTGTCAATGATTTACACAGGCAATGTATATTGTGCATAGACTGACGGCAAGGTGGTGTCAAGGCTAGCATGAAAAACCGCCAAGACAATGAACAACAGACTGATATTTTCACTATATTTGCAAATGCAACAGTCACGGACGGACAGTCTGACAATGACATTAAAGCACGGAATATGGACAAGTACGAATTTAAGAAAACCATGACAAAATGGGAGGTTTTCGGCCTCATGATGCGCTATCTGTCGGTCGCGGCGGTAATGGCAGTTTTGGTTGCGATAATCATTTTTATAATGAAATGCGCCAAAACACCGTGCGACGCGTTTACGATGAAAGACTGCTATCTTGAAAACCGCAGCGAGATGAGGCGCATCATCAAAGAAGTAAAAACGTGGGTGTCCGACAGCGTCATGGCCGGAATTGTATTTAAGAAAGACGGCAGTCTTGATGTTTTCGCCTCAACCTACAACACAATAAACTTCAGCGACTATGACCCTCAGCACGGCAGACCGGCCGACGGGGAGCTTACAAAGCCGGAACTTAGCGGCAAGCAGCTCGACTTGCTTTTCAAATGGTTGAAAGGCGTAGGCTGCCAAGGCATCTTGCTCAACGCGTCAACAGTACCTCCGTCAACCACTTTGTATTTCCGCAGGGACACAACCGGACTGTTTTCATTCATGTTATACGACAAGCCGTTGACCGAAAAAGAAAAAGCGGATATAGATGCTCACCCTAATATGATGGCACTCGGCGATGTCGCTTTCCATTACGAACCAAGCAACAAAAGCGACAAGACGTTTCCCAAGAAAGCCGAATTTATGAAAGCACGGGAAAGGAAAGTGAAAAATCTGAACGGATTTAAGTGAAAAGGTAAAAGTGAAAAATCCACTTGCCTTTTATTGTTGAAAGCATTTGGATTTTTCACTTTTCGTTTTTCACTTAATGAAGCTCTGCTCCATTAATGAACACCTTATCTATAATAGGCGACGTGTAGGCATAAGGTATGTAATTGACCGACGGGATAGGCTCGGTAATGAAGAAGTTGGCGGCCTTGCCCGGCGTGATTGAGCCGTAATCGCCGCTCAAGCCCATGGCGTAGGCGGCGTTGAGCGTGGCTGCGTTGATAGCCTCTTGCGGCAAGAGGCGCATCTTGATGCAGGCCAGCGAGACGACGAACTTCATGTCGCCGGAGGGCGTAGAGCCTGGGTTGTAGTCGCTTGCGACGGCTACGCCGAGACCAGCGTCTATCATCTTGCGCGCCGGAGCGTATGGCATATTGAGGAAGAACGACGTGCCCGGCAGCACGGTGGGCATCGTCGCGCTGTCCTTCAGAATGGCAAACTCGCTCTCGGGCATGTTCTCCAAGTGGTCTACCGACAGCGCACCGTGCTTCACGGCGACGGGAAGTCCGCCCGTTGCGGCCAGCTCGTCGACATGGATTTTCGGCTTCAAGCCCCACCGCGCGGCGGCTTCGAGTATGCGGTCGGTGTCCTCGGGCGTGAAGAAACCTTCGTCGCAGAACACGTCAACGTAGTCGGCCAGCCGCTCGCGCCCCACCTCGGGCAGCATCTCGTTTATTATAACGTCCACGTACTCGTCGTGTCCGTACTGCCGCCCGACGGCGTGCGCACCGAGGAATGTCGATACAACGCGCATCGGCAGGCTCTCTTTCAGACGTTGGATGACGCGGAGCATCTTTATCTCGTCAGTCGTATTGAGACCGTAGCCACTCTTTATCTCAACGCAGCCGGTGCCCTTGCGCATTATTTCCTGTGCACGGCAAAAGGCTTGGCGGTAAAGTTCATCCTCCGAAAGGGTGTGCAACAGGTCGGCCGAATTAAGTATTCCACCGCCACGACGGGCTATTTCTGCATAGCTGAGGCCCATTATCTTGTCTACAAACTCGCCCTCACGGCTGCCAGCGTAGACAATGTGCGTATGCGGATCGCACCACGACGGAAGCACCGTTCCACCTTGAGCGTTGATCTCCCCATCAACAGAAAAGCCCCCGGAAGGCATGTCTGCCATGCTTCCGAAGGCTGAAATCTTACCATTTTCTACAAGCAGCCAAGCGTCATCAATCATACTGAGACGCTTCATCTCTGCTCCTTGCAGGCGCGAAACGCCCTCGCCGACGATGCCGGCAAGAGTCTTTATATTACTTACAAGCAGGCGCATTATTCTCTAAAAAGTCTATTGAACGTTTAATGTAAGGATACATTACCTCGTCATTCACAATGAACGGCACCGTCTCGCGGTAAGCTTTAAACACGCGATGAATGGCCGGCGACGACTTCAAAGGCCGACGGAACTCCAACGCCTGAGCGGCGTTGAACAACTCGATGGCGAGCACACGTTGCGTGTTGAGCACCACCTTATATAATTTAATGGCGGCATTTGCGCCCATGCTAACATGGTCTTCCTGTCCTTGACTTGACGGAATACTGTCTACCGAAGAAGGAGTGCAAAGGCTCTTGTTAAGGCTTACCACCGACGCTGCTGTGTACTGGGTTATCATGAAACCGCTGTTAACTCCCGGATTGGCCACAAGGAAGCTCGGCAAACCGCGCGTACCAGACACAAGTTTGTATATTCTGCGCTCAGAAATGTTTGCAAGCTCACTCACGGCGATGGCAAGAAAGTCCATCGGCAGCGCTATCGGCTCTCCGTGGAAGTTACCAGCCGAGATTATAATATCATCGTCGGGACATACGGTGGGGTTGTCCGTTGCCGAGTTTATCTCCGTATCGATTACCGACTTAACATAAGCCAACGTGTCTTTCATGGCTCCATGCACCTGCGGAATACACCGGAACGAGTACGGATCTTGCACGTATGACTTCGGTTTTTCCACGATTTCGCTGCCTTCAAGCAACTCACGCATACGTCGCGCCGTCTCTATCTGCCCTTTGTGGGGGCGAACCTGATGCACTGCGTCAGTAAAAGGCTCTACAAGTCCGCAATAAGCGTCCAAAGACATGGCGGCTATCACATCGGCCCAGTCGCTCAAACGCTGGCTGTTCAGTATCGCCCACACGGCGAACGCACTCATGTTCTGCGTGCCGTTAAGCAGCGCAAGACCTTCTTTCGACGCAAGCTGAATTGGTTTCCATCCGTTTTTCCTAAGCACTTCTGCACCAGTCATCACCTTACCTTTATACTCAACCTCACCCAATCCGACAATAGGCAGGCACATGTGGGCCAAAGGAACGAGATCGCCCGATGCCCCGAGAGAGCCTTGCATGTAAACAATGGGGTAAACATTGTTGTTGAAAAAATCAACAAGACGCTCTACCGTGTCGAGCTTGCAGCCTGAATATCCGTAGCTTAACGACTGGATTTTCAGCAGCATCATTATTTTTACAATCTCATTGGGCACGCGGTCTCCCGTACCGCAGGCGTGAGACATCATCAGGTTTATCTGCAACTGGGCCAGATGGTCCTTGCCTATCGACACGTTGCAGAGCGAACCAAACCCCGTAGTAACACCGTAAATAGGAGTCTTTGTCTCGGCAATTTTCTTGTCAAGGTATTCGCGACAGCGTACAATACGCTGCTTGGCATCGTCGCTCAACTCGATTTTATAACCGTTTTTGATTATTTCGCCAATGCGCTCTAAAGTCAGATGCTCGGCTGATATTTGATGAACCATAATACAATAGTTTTTTATTTGTGGAATTAAGAATTAAGAGTTAAGAATTAAGAAAATATGCCTTGCCGTTTTTTCATCCATGAATGGTATTTTTCTTAATTCTTAACTCTTAATTCTTAATTAATATATTCCATTTATAACGTCGTCCTCCACGAGGTTTGGCATTGTCACTTTAAGCCCCGGAGTGCGCTCCATCTCGCGCACAATGCTGTGCATTGAGCCTTCGTTACGCGCCCAGCTGCGACGCGCTATACCGTTGTTCACATCCCAGAAAAGCATCTCGCGAATGTGACGGGCACTGTCTTCGCCGCCGTCAATCATCATTCCGAAGCCACCGTTGATGACCTCTCCCCAGCCTACTCCACCTCCGTTGTGGAGCGACACCCACGTAGCGCCGCGGAAAGAGTCGCCGATTACGTTCTGCACTGCCATGTCGGCACAGAACTGCGAGCCGTCATATATGTTACTGGTCTCGCGGAACGGCGAGTCTGTTCCCGACACGTCATGATGGTCGCGACCAAGAACAACGGGACGGGTGATTTCCCCACGCTTGATGGCTTCATTGAAAGCGAGGGCGATTTTGGTGCGTCCCTCGGCGTCGGCGTAAAGTATTCGCGCCTGCGAACCTACCACGAGGTGGTTGCGTCCGGCCTCTTTTATCCAGTGGATGTTGTCGTCCATCTGGCCGATTATCTCGTCGGGAGCGGTCTTCTTGATTTCCTCCAACACCTCGGCAGCTATGCGGTCGGTCGCTTCGAGGTCCTTCGGATCGCCCGAAGTGCATACCCAACGGAACGGGCCGAAGCCGTAGTCGAAGAACATCGGACCCATGATGTCCTGCACGTATGACGGATAACGGAACTTGCCATCTGCTCCCATGATGTCCGCTCCGGCGCGTTCAGACTGGAGAAGGAAGGCGTTGCCGTAGTCGAAGAAGTACATGCCGCGCTCCGTCAGCTTGTTGATTGCTGCAACCTGGCGGCGCAATGAAGCCTGCACACGCTTGCGGAACTCGTCCGGGTCGTCGGCCATCATCCGCTTTGACTCCTCCAATGTCATGCCAACCGGATAGTAACCGCCGGCCCAAGGGTTGTGAAGCGAGGTCTGGTCGCTACCCAAATCCACCTTGATGCCTTCCTCGGCGAGGCGTTCCCACAGGTCAACCACGTTGCCAACGTAGGCCATTGACACCGTCTTGCGCTCTTCTACGGCCTTGCGGACGGAAGGAATAAGCTCGTCAAGGCTCGTGTGAAGTTCGTCAACCCAGCCCTGGTCATAGCGTTTCTGAGCTGCAAGCGGATTTATTTCGGCCACAACGCTCACCACTCCGGCTATGTTGCCGGCCTTCGGCTGTGCACCCGACATGCCGCCGAGACCCGACGACACAAACAGCATACCATGTATATCCTTGCGTCCGGGCTGCTTCTTCAGTTGCATACGTGCGGCGTTCATCACGGTGATTGTGGTTCCGTGGACTATTCCCTGCGGGCCGATGTACATGTAAGAACCGGCAGTCATCTGTCCGTATTGGCTCACTCCGAGGGCGTTCATGCGCTCCCAGTCGTCGGGCTTGGAGTAGTTTGGTATTACCATACCGTTTGTAACGACCACGCGCGGAGCGTTCTTGTGTGACGGGAAGAGGCCGAGCGGATGGCCGGAATACATCACGAGAGTCTGTTCATCGGTCATTTCGCTAAGGTATTTCATCGTCAGGCGGTACTGCGCCCAGTTTTGGAAGATGGCCCCGTTGCCGCCGTAGATGATGAGTTCATGCGGATGTTGCGCCACGGCCGGGTTCAAGTTGTTCTGTATCATCAGCATGATGGCGGCCGCCTGAAGCGACTTGTGCGGATATTCGTCAATCGGGCGGGCGTACATCTCGTACCTCGGGCGGAAGCGGTACATGTAAATGCGACCGTACTTCTCTAGCTCTTCGGCGAACTCCGGCGCCAACGTGGCGTGAAATTTCTTTGGGAAATACCTTAATGCGTTACGCAACGCCAGCTTCTTCTCCTCCTTCGTAAGTATGTCCTTGCGCTTTGGCGCATGGTTTATCTCGGTGTCATAAGGCATCGGTTCGGGCAACACGTCTGGTATTCCGGCGCGTATGTCCGCTGCAAATTCCTCTTTTGTCATAATTATATATCCTTATTTATTGTTTTTTCAACGATTGTCATAATTTCCTTTTCCGTCTTTTCCGCCTCTTTCATTAAGTGATTTGCCTCGTTGACAAGGGCATCCGCCTGCGCCTTATCTTTCAAGGAAGAAGCGTTTATCTTGACATTCAACCCTGCGCCGAGCACAGCGGCACGCGCCGCAAGCGCGCCTACACCAGCGTCGGAGACACTGTTAGGATTACCTGTCTCGGCCATCATCTTGCTGATTTCAAACACCTTAAATGATGCTCTCATTGTTTCCAACGGCACTTGGGCTGCAAACAGTGTCGCACGTTGTATCGCTTCCGAGCGCAGGCGCTTGTCTTCGTCTGTGTTCTTTGGCATGGCAAAAGCCGCCATAATGCGATTGAAAGCCTCAGTGTCCTCGTCAACGAGATGCAAAAGTTCTTCTTCAAGCTCAACACCCTTGTCGGCCCAGCGGCTAAACTCGTCCCATCGGTCATCCCATCCGGGTTTATGAGCTGAAAGGTTGGCAACCATTGCGCCCAGTGCCGCACCTAAAGCACCCATGTAAGCGGCCACCGAACCACCACCGGGAGCAGGCGACTCTCGAAGCGTCTCGTCGGCAAAGTCTTTAACAGTAAGTGTCGTCAGCTTACCTGAATCACCTTTCTCTGCGTCAAGCATGTACTCGATTATTTTTTCCTTTGGGACAAACGGACGCAAGTCATCAAGCCCCATCGATTTTATTGCGATATTCAATATATCGTCCTTGGGTATTCCTATTGAGCGGTGTTGCTTGCGAAGGAAATACTTGCCAGCGTCTATGACGGCGCGTTCGGGCACCAAACCTACAATCTCAGTTCCGGTTACGCGCAGCCCACGAGCCTGCGCCGCACGGCTCACTTCGTCGAAAGCTACATGTAACGGAGTGGCGTTTATGTCGGTGATGTTCATCGACACCTGCGCAATGCCGTATTCCTTGATGAACCATCCGATGGCTTTCGTACCTTTCAGTGTGCCGGGACGCATTATGGGCATCCCGTTTTCGTCCCTCTTTATCTCACCCGTTATGGGATTGCCTATGCGCTCAGGACGGCCTTTCTCACGCACGTCAAAGGCTATGGCGTTGGCGCGACGCGTAGAGGTTGTGTTCAGATTGAAGTTTACGGCGATAAGAAAATCCCTCGCGCCGACGGCCGTGCATCCTGTGCGTGCCACACCCTCGTCGAACGGACGCGCGCCGAAGTCGGGCTGCTCGATAGAGTCCGTCATCCTCTCGGGCAGTGCCTCGTATTCGCCCTTACGGCAGACTGCAAGGTTCTTGCGCTCCGGCCGCTGTGCGGCTGCCTCGTAACAGTAGCACGGTATGCCTAAATCAGTAGCTATACGCTCCGCCAGCTTGCGCGCCAACTCCGCACACTCCTCCAGCGTTATGCCGCTTACGGGCACAAGCGGAAGTACGTCGGTAGCCCCCATACGCGGATGAGCACCGTGATGGCGGCGCATATCTATAACTTCACCCGCCTTCTTCACCGCATTGAAAGCAGCCTCTACCACATCCTCAGGACTGCCTACAAAAGTAACAACCGTGCGATTGGTGGCCTCACCCGGGTCAACGTCAAGCAAACGTACACCATCACAAGCCTCTATAATATCGGTTATTTGTTTGATTACACCCTTGTCACGCCCTTCACTAAAATTCGGCACGCACTCTATTATCTGCCTTGTCTTTGCCATAGCATCAAATCTAATATTAAATTATAAGATGTGTATCAAAACGGCATCAATCAAGAAACTGTCATTTGACACTATCCCTACACCATGCAAAGATAATGTTTTTACATAAAAACAACAAGAAAACCATAGAAAAAGAAAAAACTATTCATCAAGCAAAAACAAGCATAATGAAAGTTTAATCTTCATTTTTAACCAAAAGTCGTGAAGCAAATATGGATAATAAGAATTTACGACTGATATACAGTTTCAAAATGCAACCAATAACATCATTGGTAAAAAACACTATAACAGCCAAACTACAACCTGCCACCGCTCAATTTAGTTCCAGTTCCAACAATTCACTCAACTTCTCAAACGCCTTATTGTTTGTCTTCAATTCGTCAAAACGTTCACGGTTAGTAGGTATGCGCTTTATCTCGTCGGGGCTCGCAAGCCGCAAGTTCAACGTTATGGCACTGTTTCTCAAAGCTATGGCCAAAGTGCTGACTATGCGCCCTTTTATCTTCTGGATGTTGTCAAGCAACAGCTGGTTGTCAACCACCACCTCTACATTTGGAAACGATGTGATTTTCGGCACAATATTCTTCATCCTCGCCGCTATGGCCGTCATCTGCTGAGGCATACGGTTGCACATGGCTATCCATTGCGTAACAAGCTGTTCTTCACTAAACTCGCTACGCTGTCCGTCATCATTTTCTTCTTCAACAGTCTCCACCACAGGCTGTTCCTCGCCCTTGTGTCTCAGATTGTCAAACGTCTTACCAATCTTCCCTAATTTAAGCCCATTTAGCGAAACCGGACGCGCTGCTTGCGCCGGTGTCGGCGAAGTTTCTTTTACGTCCGTGTCGGGCGACAACTTACTTACCGCCTCTGCACGTTCCGCTACACTATCTGTCTGGGCGACGTTCTCGCCACGCACGTTATCATCAACATCATGCGCCCCGGCCTTGGCCACCTGCTTAACCTCCGACGGCCGTGCGCTTTTCAATCTTTTGAACAGGGATTTCAATCTCTTAGGGCAACGCCCCGATGCCGCTCCGTCATCATCCGGTTGCGTAAGCTGCGCCATTTCTATAAGCGTAAGCTCGACCAAGAGGCGTTTGTTGCCGCTCTGGCGATAGTTTATATCGCAGTCGTTCATTATCTTCAGGGCGTTGTACAAGAATTTTATAGGGCACTTCTTCGCCTGCTCCTTATATCGTTCGGCCTGCCTTGCGCTCGTCTGCAACAGTGGCATGGTCTTTTCGTCCTTAGCCATAAGCACGTTCCTTACGTGTACGGCCAGTCCGCTTATCAGGTGACTGCCGTCAAAGCCCTTGTTTATGATGCTGTTGAGCAAAGCCATAATGTCGGCTGCCTTGTTCTCCAAACACAAATCAACGATATTGAAATAATTGTCGGAGTCAAGCACGTTAAGGTCCTCTATCACCTTCTGGTACGTGATGTTGCCTTGGCAGAAACTGGCGGCTTGGTCGAACACGGAGAGCGCGTCCCTCATTCCGCCGTCGGCCTTCTCGGCTATTACGTTGAGCGCTTCCTCCTCGTAGGTTATTCCCTCGTTGTCGGCCACCATCTTGAGCTGCTTTATGATATTGGGCACGGTCATGCGCTCAAAGTCATATATCTGGCAACGCGATATTATGGTAGGCAATATCTTGTGTTTCTCGGTCGTGGCGAGAATGAACACCACGTGTGCGGGCGGCTCCTCAAGCGTTTTCAGGAAAGCGTTGAAGGCTGCGGTCGACAGCATGTGCACCTCGTCGATGATGAACACCTTGTATTTGCCCACCTGCGGCGGTATGCGCGTCTGCTCCATCAGGGCCTTTATGTTCTCTACGGAGTTGTTGCTGGCTGCGTCAAGCTCGAAGATGTTATAGGAACGCTGCTCGTTGAACGCCTTGCAACTCTCGCACTCATTGCACGCCTCCCCGTCAGCCGTAGGGTGCAGACAGTTGATTGCTTTCGCAAAAATACGCGCGCAGGTGGTCTTGCCTACTCCGCGCGGGCCGCAAAATAAATAGGCGTGAGCCAGCTTACCGCTCTTCACGGCGTTCTTCAACGTCGTGGTGAGAGCTTCCTGACCTACTACCGAGTCAAACGACATCGGACGGTACTTGCGCGCCGAAACGATATATTCTTTCATAGTAAGTGCAAAGGTAGAAAAATAAATTAAGAATTAAAAATTAAGAGTTAAGAATTAAGAGTTAGGAGTTGAGATTTAGGATAATATGCTTCGGCGGTAAAATATCCATACGCATATATTCCTAAATCTCAACTCCTAACTCTTAATTCTTAACTCTTAATTCATCAGATTATCGCCATGCCAAGGCGCGCGCACTCCTCTACCATGTCTTGCGGCCAGATGCTGGCCTGTATCTCACCTACGTGGGCCTTATGGAGCAGCACCATGCACAAGCGGCTCTGACCTATACCGCCGCCGATACTCAGGGGCAACTCGCCGTTAAGCAGTTTCTTGTGGAAATATAGATCCTTGCGCACCTGCTGGCCTGTTATTTCAAGCTGGCGCAGCAGGGCTTCCTTGTCAACCCGGATGCCCATTGAAGACAGCTCGACGGCGCGGCCGAGCGTGGGATACCATATCAGTATGTCGCCGTTCAAGCCACGGTGCGCGTCGTCGGTGGGAGTCGTCCAGTCGTCATAGTCGGGAGCGCGGCCGTCGTGCGGTTCTCCGTTCGACAGCCTGCCGCCTATACCTATTATAAATACAGCACCGTATTCACGGGCAATCAGGTCCTCACGCTCCTTGGCCGTCTTGTCGGGATACATTTTCAGCAGGTCTTCACTATGGACGAAGTGGATTTCGCCGGGAAGAAAGGGCTTTATCTCAGAATAACGCTCGCACACGAGGTATTCCGTGCGCCGTATGGCCGAATATATGCGCCGCACGATCGATTTCAGGAAATCAAGATTGCGCTCATCGCGGGTCATCACAGCCTCCCAGTCCCACTGATCTACGTAAAGCGAGTGCAGGTTGTCAAGTTCTTCGTCGGCTCGTATGGCGTTCATGTCGGTATAAACGCCGTATCCCGGTTCTATGGAATAGTCTGCAAGCGTGAGGCGTTTCCACTTGGCAAGCGAATGAACCACCTCGGCCCGTGCGTCGCCAAGGTCTTTTATCGGAAATGTCACGGGACGCTCAACGCCATTCAAGTCGTCGTTTATGCCGAGCCCCTGCAGCACGAACAGCGGAGCGGTGACGCGGCGCAGGCGCAACTCGGTTGAAAGATTCATCTGGAAAAACTCTTTTATCAGTTTAATGCCCTGCTCTGTCTGCTTCATATCAAGCAATGGCATATAGCCGATAGGACGTATCAATTTGCTCATAATATAACTTATAAATAGTTTAACTGTCGGCAAAATTACATAAATATTATCAATACGCAAACATTTTGCGTAAATATTATTGCATTTTATCATTTTTAAACACATAAAAAAAGCCTTTCGGGAAACCAATTATAATCCTGACGCATAACACACTGACGCTCAACATCTTATAAAAGGTCGTCTTTTGGCCTGCAAAAGGCGGCCTTTCGCGTTGCGATTAACGGCCTTTTGGAACGCGAAAGACGGTCTTTTGCAGTTTATCCGCAATTCAGGCGTATGCGTCACTGTGTAAAGACGCGATTCATCGTGCCTGCCATGAATAACTATATTGTTGCGGTTGGAGACGTCATTCATCGTGTCTCTACGGCAAACGGAACATTCCGTCGCACTGGAATGAAAATAAAAGTTCGTTTCCCTCACTTTTATTTTGCGTTTCACTCAACTTACACTATCTTTGCATGAGATAAGTTTGCATACACAGCAAGCAACTTATCGCACGGACATTCAACGTATGCGCACCGTTTGGAAGCGATTACATTACCTTGCCTAAAAAAATGATTACAAACCTTAAGCATAAACGTTATAATAATATCAAACATACTAATAAACAATGAGAAAACTTTTTTTGTCTGCCATCGTCGCCGCCGCGACGATGATGACTGGCATATCATCTGCCAAGGACGTTTACGTTTCAACGTCCTTCCGCGAACCGGCAAATGAGGGTTTACGCTTCATCTACAGCTACGACGGCCTGAAATGGGACACTATTCAGGGCACATTCCTGCGCCCCACGGTAGGCGTACAGAAAGTAATGCGCGACCCCTCAATCGTGAAAGGGCCCGACGGCACGTTCCATCTCGTGTGGACTTCGAGCTGGAAAGGCGACAAGGGGTTCGGCTACGCTTCGTCGAAAGACCTGATACACTGGAGCGAGCCGAGGCTCATCAACGTCATGGACGACCCCACGACGGTGAACGTATGGGCGCCCGAACTGTTCTACGACGATGTCAAACGCCAATACATGATTGTGTGGGCATCGTGCGTACCGGGCAAATTCCCCGACTACGAGGAAGACCATTACAACAACCACCGCCTTTACTACGTAACGACCAAGGACTTCAAGAAGTTCAGCAAGGCGAAAGTATTGATCGACCCTGACTTCAGTTGCATCGACGCCACGATACTGAAACGCGGCGACAAGGATTACGTAATGGTGCTCAAGGACAACTCGCGCAAGCAACGCAACCTCAAGGTAGCTTTCGCCCAGTCGCCTTACGGCCCGTGGAGCAAGGCGTCGGAGCCGTTCACAGAGAGCTTTACGGAAGGCCCAACCACGGCCAAGGCCGAAGGCTGGTATTACATATACTACGACTCTTACCGCCACGGCATATACGGAGCGGCAAGGACAAAGGACTTCAAGACATTCCAAGACCGCACGGGAGCCGTCAACTTCCCCGTAGGCCACAAGCACGGCACGGTGTTCATGGCACCTGAGGAAATCGTAAACAACCTTATTAAGGAAAACCGCGACGCCGTACACTACACGGGCAGCGTAGTAGCCACGCCCGCACGCCACGACGGCGGGCTGTCGCCCGTTGTCGGAGTGCACAACATCCAGACCATGCGCAGCGGCGACAACTGGATGTACGACCATCAGCCGATGATGGCTTACTGGAACGGTAAGTTCTACATGCACTACCTTACCAACCCCCGCAGCGAGCACGAACCGCCGGGACGCACGATGCTGCAGACTTCAGAAGACGGCTACACGTGGACAGAACCGGTAGTACTGTTCCCTGAATACAATGTGCCCGACGGTTTCACCAAAGAGTCGCTGCCCGGCATCGTGGCAAAAGACCTCAAGGCTGTGATGCACCAGCGTGTGGGCTTCTACGTGTCGAAAAACGGCAAGAAACTGATAGCGCTCGGCAATTACAATGTGGCGCTTACGCCGAAAGACCACCCCAACGACGGCAACGGCATAGGCCGTGTGGTCAGGGAGATAAAAGCCGATGGCTCGTTCGGTCCTGTATATTTTATCTATTACAACCACGGTTTCAATGAGAAAAACACCGACTTCCCTTATTATAAGAAAGCCAAGGACAAAGAGTTTGTCAAAGCTTGCGACGAGCTTATAGCCGACCCCATGATGCGTATGCAATGGGTTGAGGAAGCCGACCGCAACGATGACATATTGCCATTGAAGACTCCTTATAAGGCATTCAGCGGCTACACCCTGCCCGACGGCCGCAAAGTCGGCCTGTGGAAGCACGCCCTTACCAGCATAAGCAGCGACGGCGGCAACACTTGGCGCTACCCTGCCCCGCGCGCGCACGGCTTCGTGAACTCTAACGCCAAGATATGGGGGCAACGCCTTTCCGACGGCACTTACGCCACGGTGTACAACCCGGCTGAATACCGTTGGCCGCTTGGCATATCGTTGAGCAAGGACGGACTGGAGTACACCACGCTCAACCTTGTGTGCGGCGACGTAACCCCCGAGCGCCACTGGGGCAACTACAAGAGCTTCGGCCCGCAATATACGCGAGGGATATTGGAAGGCAACGGCACGCCTAAGGACGGCAACCTTTGGATAACATACAGCCAGAATAAGGAAGACATTTGGGTGGCCTGCGTGCAGGTGCCCGTCAAACTGGAAGCTACCGAACATGCGTCAGGCGGCTTCGGCAAGTACAAGAAACTGGCCGACATGACCGATTGGAACCTGCGCTCAGGTCTTTGGACTCCCGTAAGGCTCGACGGCGAGTGGCTCACGCTTAGCGATAAAGACCCGTATGACTACGCTACAGTAGAGAAGGTAATCCCGGCCACGAAAGAGCTTGTTGTCGAGTTCGACGTGAAAGCCATGCAGAACAACCACGGACAGCTCAACATCGAGTTCCTCGACGCCAAAGGCAACATGTGCTCGCGCATCGTAATAGACTCTACTGCCAACATGAGAGTGAAAGGCGGAGCGCGCTTTGGCGGCATGTTAAAAAACTATGAGGTGAACAAGCCTTACCATATCAAGGCCGTACTCTCGGTTGACGGCCACGTAGGCACATACTATGTGAACGGCAAGAGAGCCGCCGCCCGCATGTTTGACACACCGGTCGACGCAATCACACGCATAGTATTCCGTACCGGAAACTTGTTTGACAAACCCGACATTGAGACTCCTGCCGACCAATACGTTGACATGCCGCGCGCCGACGAGGAAGACCCCATGGCTACGTTCGCCATCGCCAACCTTACAACAAAATCGCTGGATGCCGACGCAAACGCTGCCGTACTAAGATACGACGACTACAAGCACTACGCCGACTACTTCAATACGATGGAGGACGAGAACATCGTCACCTACATTCCTAACAGCAAGTCGTCGGAATGGATGAGCAGGAACATTCCCCTGTTCGACTGCCCCGACAAGGACATGGAGGAGATTTATTATTTCCGCTGGTGGTCACTGCGCAAGCATATCAAACGAACCCCCGTAGGTCTTGGCATGACCGAGTTCCTCGTGCAACGCTCTTACGCCGACAAGTACAATCTTATAGCCTGCGCCGTAGGCCACCATATAATGGAGACACGCTGGCTGCGCGACACGACATATCTGCACCAGATACTGAACACATGGTATCACGGAAACAACGGCAAGGCCATGCAGAAGATGAACAAGTTCAGCTCATGGAACCCCGCCGCAGTCTATGAGGCTTACAAAGTGCTCGGCGACACTGCCTTCGTGCTCGGCTTAAAGCCGTCACTTGAGGAGGAATACGCACGCTGGCAGAGCACAAACCGCCTGAAAAACGGACTCTACTGGCAGGGCGACGTGCAAGACGGAATGGAGGAAAGCATAAGCGGAGGCCGCCGCAAGCAGTACGCCCGGCCGACGATAAACAGCTATATGTACGGCAACGCACGCGCTTTGGCCGAATTAAACCTTCTTGCCGGAGACGCGTCTAAAGCAAAGGAATACAATCTAGAGGCCGATACAATCAAGAGCCTTATACAAGGCAAGCTGTGGAACGGCAAGCACTCTTTCTTCGAGACCGTAAGAGGCGACACGGCAGCTGCGGTACGCGAGGCTATAGGATACATCCCTTGGTATTTCAACCTGCCTGACGCAAAGACGTATGACAAGGCTTGGCTGCAACTGGAAGACGAGGAAGGCTTCTCTGCTCCTTACGGCCTGACAACAGCGGAGCGTCGTCATCCGGAATTCAGAAGCCACGGCGTAGGCCGCTGCGAATGGGACGGAGCCGTGTGGCCGTTCGCCACAAGCCAGACGCTTACAGCCCTAGCGAACTACATAAACACATATCCCGACCCGATATTGGGCGACACAACGTTCTTTAAACAAATGAAACTTTATGTCGAGAGCCAGCACCACCGCGGCCGTCCGTACATCGGCGAATACCTCGACGAAAAGAACGGAGCTTGGCTTATGGGCGACCGCGAGCGCAGCCGATACTACAACCACTCGACATTTGCCGACCTCGTAATCACAGGATTGGCAGGTCTGCGTCCGCAAGCAGACGGCAGCGTGGTTGTAAATCCGCTCGTACCAAAAGGCACATGGAGCTACTTCTGTCTTGACAACGTGAATTACCGCGGCGACGTTCTTACCATAATATATGATAAGGACGGTCAACACTACCACCAAGGCAAGGGCCTGCGCCTGCTGGTCAACGGCAAACTTGCCGCCGAACGCGAAGACCTCGGCAAACTGACATACAAAAAGTAAAACGGTAAAAAAAATGAAGTAGTTAAAAACAATGCCGCAAAGCATTTGTCTTTAACTACTTCAGCTACCTATAACTACTTTAATTACAGAATAGATGAAACGACTGATTTTGCCCGCATTGCTGTTTTTCAGCATCGCGTCAGGCGCACAAACATACGAGACAAAGTTTACAAGACCGTTATCAGACATTCTGAACGACGTCTCGAAAAGATTCGGAATACGGTTGAAATACAATGTAGACACAACCGGTCTGAAACTGGCGTATGCGGATTTCCGCGTACGCCCATACTCTTTGGAAGAAACACTCAACAACGTGCTTGCGCCGTTCGACTTCAAAGCCGTTAAGCAGAACGACAAGCTATACAAGATAAAGCCTTACGAATATCCGCGCCGACAACCTGAGGACGGAATGAAACTGATACCCTACCTGTCGTCGCTTTACTCTGACAAAACTGCTTGGGAGGCACGAAGGGACACACTGCGCAAAGAAGTCAGGGAACGTCTCGGTATTGACAAACTGCTCGCCGTATGCTCGAAAGACGCGCCTGAATACAGTAAAATACGGAAATTCGACGGTTATACAGTACAGAACTTCCGCCTGAAAACAGCCAACGGGCACACCGTTTGCGGGTCAATCTACGCGCCAAAAAGCAAAGGCAAACATCCTCTTATAATATGTCCGAACGGACATTTCAGCAACGGGCGCTACGGCAAAGTGCAGCAACAAAGGCTCGCTACGCTTGCCAGAATGGGTGCGATTTGCGTTGACTACGACCTTTGGGGATGGGGAGAATCAGCCGACGAAGTAGGCTCTAAGGCACACCAGACACCGGAGGCGCACGTCATGCAGGCATTGAACGGCATCCGCATACTTGACTGGATGATACAACGTAAGGACGTAGACAAGACGCGCGTCGGCGTAAACGGAGGCTCGGGAGGAGGCACGCAATCGGTCCTACTCAGCGTTCTCGACGACCGTTACACGGCATGTTGTCCTGTTGTCAGTGTTTCATCATGGTTTGACGGAGGTTGTCCGTGCGAAAGCGGAATGCCTATACAGCTTGCCGGAGGTGGCACATGCAACGCCGAACTGGCAGCAATGTTCGCCCCGAAACCTATGATGCTCGTAAGCGACGGCGGCGACTGGACATCCACCACGCCTGAACTTGAATACCCTTACCTGCAAAGAATCTACGGATTTTACGGCAAGACGGAAAACATTAAGAATGTACACTTACCTAAAGAAGGCCACGATTTCGGACCAAACAAGCGCAACGCCGTGTACAAATTCTTTATCGAGACATTCAACCTAGACGCATCCAAACTCGACGAAAACAAGGTTACGATTGAAGATGAGAATACTTTAAGATTCATAACTAAGACAAAATGAAAAAGACAATACTATCAGCGGCATTTTTTGCCGTGACGTTCTGCTCGGCCTATGGAACGCAACAAAAAGAGAACAACCATATCCTGTGGTACGACGAGCCAGCCGCCACGTGGACGGAGGCGCTGCCCATAGGCAACAGCCGCCTCGGCGCGATGATATTCGGCTCGCCGTCTGCAGACCGGTTGCAGCTCAACGAGGAAACAATTTGGGCCGGACGGCCGAACAACAACGCCAACCCGGAGGCTTTGGAATATCTGCCGAAAGTGCGCCAGCTCGTATGGGAAGGCAAGTATAAGGAAGCCCAAGACCTCGCTACGGCGCATGTTCAAGCCAAGACGAACAGCGGAATGCCTTACCAACCGTTCGGAGACCTGTATATAAACTTTCCAAACGTGAGCGGATATACTGATTATTACCGAGAGTTAAGTCTCGACTCGGCTCGCGCCATCACACGTTTCACGGCCGGCGGAGTGACTTATCAGCGCGAATACATATCTTCTTTATCAGACAATGTGATAACCGTACACCTTACGGCGAACAAAAAAGGCATGATAACCTGCAACGCACAGATGACATCGCCACAACAGGACGTCACCATAAGAACCGAGGGCGACGAGATTGTACTTAGCGGAATAAGCGGCCTGCACGAAGGGCTCAAGGGCAAAGTTACATTCACCGGGCGCGCTACAGCCAAGATTAAAGGTGGCAAAATGAGCAGCCGTGACGGAGTTTTGCAGATAAGCGGAGCCGACGAGGCGACAATTTATCTCACAATCGCGACCAATTTCAAGCATTACGACGACATTTCCGGCAACGATACGCTGCTTTCCGAACAGATGCTGCGCAAGGCTTTGGCCACCGAATACCCTGCAATGAAACAGGCCCATGTAGCAAAATACAAGTCTCAATACGACCGAGTGAAGCTAAATTTGGGCGAAGACATGTTCGCCGACATGACCACAGACAAGCGTGTGGAAACATTCAAGCAGCACACTGACCTGCATTTGGTGGAGACTTACTTCCAATTCGGTCGCTACCTGCTCATCTGCACGTCGCAGCCGGGCACCCAGCCTCCTACGCTTCAAGGCATCTGGAACGACAAGATGCAGCCGTCATGGGACAGTAAATATACTTGCAACATAAATCTGGAAATGAACTACTGGCCCGCCGAACTGACAAACCTGAGCGAACTGAACGAACCGCTGTTCAGTTTGATTAAAGATGTTAGCGAAACTGGGAACAAGTCGGCACGCATAATGTACGGAGCCGACGGATGGGTGCTCCACCACAACACCGACATTTGGCGCGTAACCGGCGCCATAGACAAAGCTCCGTCTGGCTTATGGCCCACTGGCGGAGCGTGGATGTGCCAGCATTTGTGGGAGCATTACCTCTATACGGGCGACAAGAAGTTCCTCGCCGAAGTTTATCCGATAATGGAGAATGCCGCAAGATTCCTCAATCAAATCATGGTTCAGAACCCGTCAAAAAAATATTGGCTGATCTGCCCGAGCCTGTCACCCGAGAACCAGCACAGGCACAAGGCCACCACAGCGGCCGGAGTGACAATGGACAACCAGCTGATTTACGACCTGTTCAACCATGTAATCGACGCCAACGAAATACTTGGCAAGACCGATGCCACGGCATTCACCGACAGTCTGAAAGAAAAGCTGGCAATGTTGCCGCCGATGCAGACTGGCAGCTGGGGACAGTTACAGGAATGGAAAGACGACTGGGACAATCCCCAAGACACCCACAGGCACGTGTCCCACCTGTACGGACTTTACCCCAGCAATCAGATTTCACCGTTCCGCACACCTGAACTTACATCAGCGGCGCGTACGTCACTCATCCATCGCGGCGACCCATCTACAGGTTGGAGCATGGGTTGGAAAGTTTGCTTATGGTCACGACTGCTCGACGGCAACCACGCATGGAAACTAATAGGCGACCAACTGACTCTCGTACGCAACGAGAAGAAGAAAGGCGGCACCTATCCCAACCTTTTCGACGCACATCCGCCATTCCAGATTGACGGAAACTTCGGCTGTGCCGCCGGCATCGGCGAAATGCTACTGCAGAGCCATGACGGATTCGTTTACCTGCTGCCGGCACTGCCCGACGCATGGAAAGACGGCAAAGTGAGCGGCCTTAAGGCACGCGGCGGCTTCGAGGTGAGCATTGAATGGAACGACAACAAAGCGGCGAAAGCGGTCATCAAGTCTGAACTTGGCGGCAACCTGCGCATCCGTTCTGTCGTGCCTCTAAAAGGCAAAGGTATCAAGAAGGCAAAAGGCGAGAATAAGAACCCGCTTTATGCTGTACCGACTGACGTAAAGCAACAAATCAACGCGCCTGACGCAATAGAGCCGATGCCGGCGCTTGAAAAGACTTACCTTTACGACATAAGCACCAAGAAGGGCGAAACATACACGTTTTACCGCGCCGAACGATAAAAAACTGGCGGGCAACAAGCACAAAAGGCATACGGCCTTACGTGCTTGGATGCCCGCCATTGTCATAATATAGCCATGACAAAACGGCATTAAGAACGGATGATGAAAAAGCGACATTTCAGCAACTATGGAACAATCTGATTATCAGCACGTTGCAATATGCCGTTTTTTAGGGTGCAAAAGACGGCATATTATGATGCAAAAGGTGGCATATCAGAAGGCAAAAGACCGTATTTTAGAATCCACTCGAATCCAGCCTGCTAATTGCCGGCTTATCATCAGCCAATCTGTCAGCAAAAATCATTAACACAAATAATAAATCATCTAACAATGAAAACAAAAAATCTGATCTTTACCTTGGTCCTGCTACTCGTGGCAACAGCAGCCAACGCGGCAGGCAAAGTGTACAAGCCGTGGAGCAACGGACGGCTTGTAGTATCTGAAAACAACCGTTATCTCATTCATGAAAACGGCGCGCCGTTCTTCTGGCTCGGCAACACGGCGTGGCTTTTGCCAGAAAGGCTCAACCGCGACGAAGTGGCTTACTTTTTAACCAATGAACGACTGAAAGGCTACAACGTTGAGCAAATACAGGTGCTGAACGCCATTCCTACGTTCAACGTTTACGGCCATGCCGCCAACAACGCCGAATTCGATTTCAGCAAAGTGTCAAAACCCGGAGTCTACGGCTATTGGGAGCATCTTGACTACATCGTCGACGTAGCCGAGCACAACGGCATTTACATCGCCATGGACTGCATCTGGGGATCGCAAATCAACGCCATGGATACGAAAAAAGCGGCCGCTCTCGGTACGTTCCTTGCCGAGAGATATAAAGACAAGCCTAACATCATTTGGATGATTGGCGGCGACATCATGGGCGACAGAAAGCCTGAGGTGTGGGACGCAATGGCCCGCGCCATTAAGAAAATCGACAAGGTGCATGTAATGACGTTCCACCCCAGAGGCAGGACAACGTCGGCATGGTGGTACAACGACCGCGAGTGGATGGACTTTAACATGTTCCAGAGCGGACACCGCCGCTACGGACAGCGCAAGGGCGACGGCGACTACACTATCAAAGACAATACGGAAGAAGACAACTGGCGCTACGTTGACATGAGTTTCGAGAAGAAGCCGTTGCGCCCAGTGATTGACGGCGAACCGAGCTACGAGGACATTCCGCAGGGACTTCACGACTTCAACGAGGCCCGTTGGATGGACTACGACGTGCGCCGCTATGCTTACTGGGCCGTATTCGGCGGAGCATTCGGCCATACATACGGTCATAACTCGGTAATGCAGTTCCTGCGTCCGGGTCTGTCAGCATCATTCGGCGCCAAGAAACCGTGGTGGGAAGCCATGGAAGACCCCGGCTACAACCAGATGAAATACCTCAAATGGCTCATGCTCAACTTCCCGTTCACAGAGCGTGTGGCCGACCAAAGCATCATAGCCGGACAAAACGGCGAACGTTACGACCGTGTAATCGCCACACGCGGCAATGATTACATGCTTGTCTACAACTACAGCGGAAAGCCTATGAGCATAGACCTCGGCAAGATAAGCGGCGCAAAGAAAAACGTATGGTGGATGAACCCTGCCAACGGAGAGCTTACTTACCTAGGCGAATACGACAGCAAAGTAACTGAGTTCACATACGACGCTGCATACCTGCGCGGCTGCGACCGTGTGCTCATTGCCGTCGACTCGAGCAAAAATTACATAAGCAAGACAGATAAACAAATACCCGAAAAGCAATGACACGTAAAATATTCATAGCGGCGTTGGTCGTCGCTTTATGTCTGCCAATCGGCGCGGCAAAGAAGAAAACTGCGAAAAAAGCGCAGTTTCCTGTCGCCGTAACCGAGCTGAAGACCGAGCGCATGACCGACCCGATGAGCATTGACACACCACAACCGAGACTAGGATGGGTGCTCAAGTCTGACAAGCAGGACGTAATGCAGACATCGTACCGCATCATCGTAGCCTCAACAAAAGACAAGGCCGACCGCCTTGAAGGCGACCTTTGGGACGCTACCGTCAACAGCGACCAGTCACAATGGGTGAAATACGCCGGCAAGGAGCTGCGCAGCAACACCCCGTGCTACTGGCGCGTGAAAGTAACGACCACGCAAGGGGAATCGGATTGGAGCGAGACTGCCATGTGGAACGTCGGCCTTCTTAATGAAGCCGACTGGAGCGGACAGTGGATAGGGCTTGACAAAGCCATGCCTTGGGACGTTGAGGCAGAACACAGCCAACTCAGCTCGCGCTACCTGCGCACCGAGTTCAAGGTTGAAAAACCTGTAAAACGCGCGACTCTGTACATCAGCGGACTAGGAATGTACGAGGCTTACATCAACGGGAAGAAAGTGGGCGACCAAGTGCTTGCGCCAGCACCTACCGACTATCGCAAGACAGTTCTTTACAACGCGTTCGATGTAACGCCTATGCTTGCCGCCGACAACGCCGTCGGCGTAGTGCTCGGCAACGGCCGTTACTACACAATGCAACAAAAGAAAAAGCCATACAAGATAACTAACTTCGGCTATCCTAAACTGCGTTTGAACCTTGTTATAGAATATGCCGACGGCTCAAAGCAGACTGTTTCGTCGAACAATAAATGGAAGCTGAACCCCGACGGGGCCATACGCTCAAACAATGAATACGACGGAGAGATATACGATGCGCGCAAAGAGTTTGACGGCTGGACTTCCGCAGGCTTCGACGATGCCAAGTGGATGGCAGCCGAGCGTGTGGCAATACCTTTAGGAACATTGCGCGGAGCCATGTCTCCGAACATGAAAATACTCAAAACCATAAAGCCCGTAAGCGTCAAGAAGCACGGCGACGGCTACATCGTAGACATGGGCCAGAACATGGCCGGCTGGCTGAAGATGCGCGTTAAAGGCGTTGCGGCAGGCGATACGGTCAGCATCATATTCTCGGAAAACATCCACCCCGACGGCAGCCTCAACCGCGCAAACTTCCGCCATGCCTTCTCGACAGATAAATATGTGGCCGACGGTACGGAGAACGGCCGCTGGTGGGTGCCCACTTTTGTTTACCACGGCTTCCGTTATGCTGAAATAAAGGGTATGGCTAATGTTACGGCCGACGATTTCATAGGCGAAGTCATCAGCGACGAAATGACCGAGACCGGCACGTTTGAGTCTTGTGACACCATTCTCAACAAGGTTTACAAGAACGCATACTGGGGTATTCTCGGCAACTACAAGGGCATGCCGGTAGATTGTCCGCAGCGTGACGAGCGCCAGCCTTGGCTAGGCGACCGCACACGGGGATGCTTCGGCGAGGCTTACATCTTCGACAATAACAAACTGTACGCCAAATGGGCGCGCGACATTGTAGAGTCACAACGTGAAGACGGATGCATACCCGACGTGGCCCCGGCTTTCTGGAACTATTACTCCGACATAATAACATGGCCCGCCGCACTGCCTTTCTCGCTTGAGATGATGTACAACCAGTTCGGCGATGACGAACCTTTGCGCCGTTATTATCCTGCGGTGAAGAAATGGTTGGGCCACATGAAGTACCAATACGAGAAAGACGGTCTGATGCCTCGCGACAAGTTCGCCGACTGGTGCCTGCCGCCTACCGACGAAAAGACCATACATTGCCGCGACCCGAAGCGTACAACCGACGGCGTTCTCATTGCGACGGCATACTATTACAGCCTCAACAAACTCATGGAACGCTTCGCCAAGATACTGTCAAAGGATGCTGAAGCAGCAGAATACGCCGCCGACGCGGCACGTGTGAAGGATGCTTTCAACAAGAAATTCCTCACCGTCAACCGCGGTTCAAGCCCCGCACAAGGTGTCATGTTATATCCTGACAGCACGTTCTACGGCAACAACACAACCACTGCCAACCTGCTGCCGCTGGCGTTTGACATGATTGACGACGATTATGTACGCTCGGAAGTCGTGAAAAACATAATCTGCAACATCATAAACGTAAACAAAGGAATGATGCCTTGCGGAATTATCGGAGCTCAATGGCTGATGCACGGACTCACCGACATGGGCCGCGGCGACATAGCTTGGCAGCTGGCCACCAACAAAAAGTACCCCAGCTGGGGCTACATGACAGAGAAAGGGGCTACCACAATATGGGAGCTTTGGAACGGCGATACTGCCAATCCGAAGATGAACAGTGCCAACCATGTAATGCAACTGGGCGATCTTATTTCATGGATATATGAAGACGTGGCAGGAATAAGCTATGACAAGGAGCGTCCGGGCTTTAAGCACATTATCATGAAACCCGACTTCTCCGTCGATGAAATGGACGACATAAAAGCCACTTACAAGTCGATTTACGGCGACATCGTAAGCCGTTGGCGCAAAGACGCAGGCAAACTGTACTGGCACATTGAGATACCTGCCAATACAACGGCCGAAGTCCACCTGCCCGACGGAACTGTAAAAAACATCGGTTCAGGCTCTTATGACTTCACGTCGACACTCGTCGCGCCCGGTTCGGCTATCGAAACAGACGAGTTCCTATACACAAGCGCTTCATTCCCACAATGCCATTCTGCCACGATAGCCGAGACCCCTGACGGCGATTTAGTAGCGACGTACTTCGGAGGCACAAGGGAACGCAACCCAGACGTGT
>CAJMAO010000015.1 GCA_905211345.1 uncultured Prevotella sp. | reverse complement strand
TTACGGCAACTTCCGCTTTTTGCAAATGAACATCCAACAGATTTGCGGATGAACCCAATAAGTTCGCAACACTATATACTTTCGGCTCTAAAACTTAAAAAACGCTAACGCCATACACCATGCCTAAAAAAGCCGCAAATCATCGGCGGCGCAACCCGCTGGCGCTCAAGGCGTTACGAAAGGCCGTCTTTCACAGCCCGAAACACGGCATACCGGGGCGCAAAACACGGCCAACGGCGGGGCGAAAGGCCACGCGCCGCAGGCCGCCACGCAACCGCCTGACAGTCAGACGGTTGCCGATTGTCACGTGTTCCACTCCTGCGATGTATAGCATACGGGCTTGGAGGGTGGGGCGGAAAGCGCTACCTTTGCAACCGTAAGACGCGTCGATACAAATTAAGAATTAAAAATTCAAGTAACAAACAATTTTCAATTAACAAACAAACTTAAAAACTTAAAACATTATGGCAGTATTTTATAAACTTTATCAGGACAACAGACGTAACTCAACCCACAACGGCGAATGGTACGCACGCGCCGTGCACACGGGCACCGTCGACATAGACGGCCTTGCCGAGGAGATGCAGGCAAATTGCACAGTGAAACGGGCTGACATAGTAGCGGTGCTCAGCGAACTGGTGGAGACCATGCAGCGCCACCTGCAGATGTCGCACCGCGTGAAGCTCGACCGCCTCGGCACGTTTAAGATAGGCATGTCGACAAAGCCAGCGGCAACGCCCGAGGAATTTACCGCAGGGCAGAACGTCAAGTCGGTGCACGTGCTGTTCCAGCCCGAAACTAAAATAGAGAAGGACAACACCCGCGTGCGCGCACTCTTGACCGGCTGCAAGGTGCAGGAGCTGCCAAAGAACGCCGTGGGCACGGCTCTCGACGACGTGGAGGAGGGAGCGTAACACCCACCCCAACCCTCCCCAAGGGAGGGAGCCGGGCATGACCTTGCCAATAATGTAAAAAGGTGAAAACCTAAAATCAGGATGACGGCGGCGGAAGGGTAGGGGCGCAAACCCTTTCAGCCGCTTAAAAAACAATCAACTTAAAAACAATAAACTTAAAACTATGAGCGAAAAAGGAAAAAACACAGCATCGATAATCTTGAAAATCATTGCGGCCGTGGCCACGGCCATACTCGGAGTGTTCGGAGTGAACGCGGCAATATGATGGGAAGGTGAGAAGGTGAGAGGGTGAGAAGGTGGATTTTATGATAAAAAACGCTTTTCTCACCTTCTCACCTTCTCACTTTCTCACCTTTTTATTATCTTTGCATCTTGGATTATTGCATATAAACAAAAACAAGATACGAAGCAATGGAATACAACTTCAACGAGATTGAGAAACGATGGCAGCAGAGGTGGGCCGACGAGAAGACCTACCACGTAACCGAGGACGCGCGGAAACAGAAGTTCTACGTGCTCAACATGTTCCCTTACCCCTCCGGGGCGGGCCTGCACGTAGGCCACCCGCTCGGCTACATAGCCTCCGACATATACGCGCGCTACAAGCGCCAGCAGGGCTTCAACGTATTGAACCCCATGGGCTACGACGCCTACGGACTGCCGGCCGAGCAGTACGCCATACAGACCGGCCAGCACCCGGCCGTGACCACCGAGGCCAACATCAACCACTACCGCGAGCAGCTTGACAAAATCGGCTTCTCGTTCGACTGGGACCGCGAGGTGCGCACGTGCGACCCACGGTATTACCACTGGACTCAGTGGGCCTTCATCAAGATGTTCAACTCATACTACGACAACGCCTTGCAAAAGGCCAGGCCGATAGAGGAGCTTGAAAAGCATCTTGCCAAGCACGGCACCGAAGGGCTGGACGCCGCACAAAGCGAGGAGCTGAAGCTGACGGCCGCCGACTGGAACGCCATGACAGAGCACGAGACGCTGATGAACTGGCGGCTGGCTTATCTCGGCGAGACGATGGTTAACTGGTGTGCCGGGCTGGGCACGGTGCTCGCCAACGACGAGGTGGTAGACGGCCTGTCGGTGCGCGGCGGCTACCCCGTAGTGCAGAAGAAGATGCAGCAGTGGTGCCTGCGCGTCAGCGCATACGCCCAAAGGTTGCTCGACGGCCTAGACACCGTTGACTGGACCGACTCGCTGAAGGAAACCCAGCGCAACTGGATAGGACGCTCCGAGGGAACGGAGATAGAGTTTAAGATAGCCCCCCACAAACTCCCCCAAGGGGGAGCTTCAGATACCAACAAAGCTAACCAAAGCTCCCCCTCGGGGGAGTGTGAGGGGGGCTCCTTCACCATCTTCACCACCCGCGCCGACACCATATTCGGCGTAACGTTCATGGTGCTCGCGCCCGAGAGCGAGCTGGTGGCAAAGGTCACCACGCCCGGGCAGAAGGCCGAGGTGGACGCTTACCTTGAGCGCACCAAGAAGCGCACGGAGCGCGAGCGCATCAGCGACCGCTCGGTGAGCGGCGTGTTCTCGGGCTCTTACGCCGTCAACCCCTTCACGGGCGAGGACATACCCATCTGGATATCCGACTACGTGCTGGCAGGCTACGGCACGGGAGCCATCATGGCCGTGCCCGCCCATGACTCGCGCGACTACGCCTTCGCCCGCCACTTCGGCCTCGAGATACGCCCGCTCATCGAGGGCTGCGACGTAAGCGAGGAGAGCTTCGACGCCAAGGAAGGAACAGTTTGCAACTCGCCGAAAGCCGGGGTGGAGGCCATCCACGGTTTCTCGCTCAACGGATTATCAGTAAAAGAAGCAATACAGAAGACCAAGGAGTTTGTCAAGGAGCACAACCTCGGCCGCGTGAAAGTGAACTACCGCCTGCGCGACGCCATCTTCTCGCGCCAAAGGTACTGGGGCGAGCCGTTCCCCGTGTACTACAAGGACGGCCAGCCTTACATGCTGCCGGAGGACTGCCTGCCGCTGGAACTGCCCGAGATAGACCAGTACAAACCCACGGAGACAGGCGAACCGCCGCTGGGACACGCCAAGAAATGGGCGTGGGACACTGGGAAGAACGCCGTTGTTGACAAGTCTTTGGTTGACAACACGACCGTGTTCCCCCTCGAACTGAACACCATGCCGGGCTTCGCCGGCTCGTCGGCTTACTATTTAAGGTACATGGACCCGCATGACGACCAAGCCCTTGTAAGCCCCGAGGCCGACGGGTACTGGCGCAACGTTGACCTGTACGTAGGCGGAACGGAGCACGCCACAGGCCACTTGATTTACTCGCGCTTCTGGAACAAGTTCCTGCACGACCTCGGAGTGTCGTGCGAGGAGGAGCCGTTCAAGAAGCTCGTCAACCAAGGCATGATACAGGGACGAAGCAACTTCGTGTACCGCGTGAACAAACCAGCCTGCCAGCAGCCCCCCCTCACTCCCCCCCCCCCCCCCCGGGGGGGGAAGCCAGGATGGCAACGACGGCGACCAGTCATCCCCCCTCGGGGGGAATGAGGGGGGGCTGTTCGTCTCCTTCGGCTTAAAAGACAAGTACGACACCACGCCAATCCATGTTGACGTGAACATAGTGCACGGCGACGTGCTCGACATTGACGCCTTCAAGGCATGGCGCCCCGAATATGAGAACGCCGAGTTCATCCTCGAGGACGGCAAGTACGTGTGCGGCTGGGCGATAGAGAAGATGTCGAAGTCGATGTACAACGTCGTCAACCCCGACATGATCGTAGAGAAATACGGTGCCGACACGCTGCGCCTGTACGAGATGTTCCTCGGCCCGGTGGAGCAGAGCAAGCCGTGGGACACCAACGGCATTGACGGCTGCCACCGCTTCCTCAAGAAGTTCTGGGCGCTCTACGCCGACAAGGACGGCATGAAGGAGCTGTCAGACGGCGAGCCGACGGCCGACGAGCTGAAAAGCCTGCACAAGCTGATAAAGAAGGTGACGCAGGACATCGAGGCCTTCAGCTACAACACGTCGGTGGCCGCTTTCATGATATGCGTGGGCGAGATGGCGCAGATGAAGTGCCGCAACCGCCGCGTGCTGACCGACCTTGTGAAGCTCATAGCCCCCTTCGCGCCACACATCGCCGAAGAACTGTGGCACAGGCTGGGCAACGACGGCACAGTGTGCGACGCACAGTGGCCCGCGTTCGACGAGAAGTACCTCGTAGAATCGACCGTGCAGATGACCGTGTCGTTCAACGGCAAGGCGCGCTTCCAGATGCAGTTCGCCGCCGACGCTGACAACAAGACGATTGAAGACGCGGTGATGGCCGACGAACGCTCGGCCAAGTACATCGGCGACAAGAAGGTGGTAAAGGTAATCATCGTGCCCAAGAAGATCGTGAACATAGTGATAAAATAAAAAAACAAAAAGCCCCAAAGTCCCCCTCAAACTCCCCCCGAGGGGGAGCTTCGATAGCCACCAAAGCAAATCAAAAGCCTCCCATGGGAGGTTGGCGGGGCTTTAAGCTCCCCCTCGGGGGAGTTTGAGGGGGGCTTCCATCATGCCATGAACCAAACAATAAGAAACGAGCTGAAAGACTACGTGAACATCACGCTCGGCCTGATGCTGTACACATTCGCCTTCACGGTGTTCATCCTGCCTTACGAGATAGTGACGGGAGGCATAGCCGGTATCGGCGCCGTGGTGTTCTACGCCACGAAGTTTCCCGTGCAGTACACATTCTTCATCATCAACGCCGTGCTCATAGTGGCCGCACTGAAGATACTCGGCTGGCGCTTCCTGATGAAGACCATCTACGCCACGTTCATGCTGACGTTCCTCTTGGAGGTGGCGCAAGACGTGGTGATGCAGCCCGACGGTACGTTCTACAAGCTGCTGGGCGAGGGCAACGACTTCATGTCGCTCGTCATAGGCTGTATGATGACGGGCACGGCGCTGGCCGTGGTGTTCCTTAACAACGGCTCAACGGGCGGCACCGACATCATAGCCGCCTCGGTGAACAAGTACCGCAACATATCGCTCGGCCGCGTAATCCTGCTTATCGATATATGCATCATCGGCAGCTGTCTGTTCATCGACACGTTCGGACCTATAGAGATGCGTTTCAAGAAAGTGGTGTTCGGCTTCTGCACGATGTTCATCGAGTGCTCCATGCTCGACTACGTGATGAACCTGCAACGCCAGTCGGTGCAGTTTTTCATCTTCTCAAAGAAATATCAGGAAATAGCCAACGCCATAGCCAAGACCACCGACCACAGCCTCACCATACTCGACGGCCACGGATGGTACAGCGGCAAGCCCACGAAAGTAGTCTGCCTGCTGGCAAAAAGGCGCGAGAGCGTAACGATATTCCGCCTCATCAAGTCGATAGACCCCAACGCCTTCGTAAGCCAAAGCTCCGTAATCGGAGTTTACGGTGAAGGCTTCGACCAAATCAAGGTGAAAGTGCCTAAGAAAATGAAAAGTGAAAAGTGAAAAGTGAAAAATCCATTACCCCGGTACTCACGGCTTTCCCAGTCATCCCGGAACTCACGGCACTCCCACAACCCAATTATGAATTGTGAATTATGAATTATGAATTATAAAAAGATAGTTTTCGCCACGAACAATAAGAACAAGCTGGCCGAGATACGCGAGATGCTCGCCGGCACAGGCATCAACGTGCTGTCGCTCGGCGACATCAACTGCCACGCCGACATACCCGAAACAGCCCCCACCATTGAAGGCAACGCCCTGCAAAAGGCGCAATACGTTTACGACAACTACGGCATGAGCTGCTTCGCCGACGACACCGGACTCGAAGTAAGCGCCCTAGGCGGCGCCCCCGGCGTATACTCGGCGCGCTACGCCGGCGGCGAAGGTCACGACAGCGAGGCCAACATGGCCAAGCTCTTGGCCGAACTCTACGGCAAGGACGACCGCACGGCACAGTTCCGCACGGCCATCGCCCTGATACTCAAAGAGGAAGGTGGCACGCCGCGGCTGTTCGAGGGCGTGGTAACGGGCAGCATAACCAAGGACAGAAGGGGAGGGGAAGGCTTCGGCTACGACCCAATATTCCGCCCCGACGGCTACACGGAGACCTTCGCCGAACTGGGCCACGAGGTGAAAAACAAAATTTCACACCGCGCACGGGCCGTGGCGAAGCTCGTGGAATACCTTAAAGGCGTGACGGAATGATAAACGAGCTGTCGATACTCCTGCCCAGCTACAATAACTGCTGCGCTGAACTCGTGGCCGCGCTGCAAAGGCAGGCAGAGGCGGCGGCCCGCAAAACGGGGCTTGACTATGAAATAATCGTAGGCGACGACGGCTCAACAGACACGTCGGCCGTAGAGCGGAACAAAGCCATCGACAGCCTGCCCCGGTGCCGGTACATAATAAGGAAGAAAAACACAGGACGCGCGGCCATACGCAACTTCCTTGCCCGCGAAGCCCGCTGCGAGTGGCTGCTGTTCATTGACAGCGACATGACCCTGCACAACGGCAAACTGATTGACAACTACATAAACACCGAAACCGAAGGGGCCATATACGGGGGGTACGAAATAAGAGGCGACGAAACCCTGCTGCGGGGCAACCTGAGGTACAAATACGAGAAAAGCGCGAGCCGCAACAACTCGGCCACAGAACGCCGCCGAAGCCAGTATGACAAGTTCCACATATCAAATTTCGCCATAAGGCGCGCCGTGATGCTGGCCCATCCGCTCGACGAACGCATAACGCGCTACGGGCACGAAGACCTGCTGTTCGGCAAGACGCTCGAGCTTTTGGGCATACGGATAACCCACATCGACAACCCCGTGACGTTTGAAGACTTCGAGACCAACGCCGACTTCATGGCCAAGACGGAAGAAAGCGTAGCCATGCTGTGCGAACTTGAAAACGAGCTGCGCGACTTCTCGAACATCATAAAACTTACCGAACGTCTTGAGCGACTGCGCCTTACACCTGCCGTAAGGCTGTTTTACAAAATATTCTCAAACCGCTTAAAAAGCAATCTTACAGGCAATAAACCCAGCGTTTTATTGTTTAATATATACAAACTCGGCATGTTTTGCACGATAAAATACCGTAAAACACGCCCCAAAACATCACATCCCGACGCATGAAACACCTCATCTTGTCAGCCATGTTTTTAACGGCGGCGCTCACGACGCAGGCCGGCGGAACAGGCACATGGCGCAACTATCTGGCATACAGCGAGATAACCGACGTGCAGCAGGCCGGCGGCACACTTTTCGTACTGGCTTCAGAAGGACTTTACTCATACGACACGGCCGACGAAAGCATCACCACCTACGACAAGACCAACGGCCTGTCAGACTGCGGCATACAGCTCATAGCTTGGTGCCAAGACGCCGCGCGCCTCATGGCCGTATACGAAAGCGGCAACATCGACCTTGTAGGCCGCGACGGCACGGTTACCAACATGCCCGACTACTACAACTATACCACCACGGCCGACAAGACCATTTACGGCATCGACATAATCGACAGCCACGCTTACCTGTCGACAGGCTTCGGCGTGGTGAACATAAACATGGCCGAGGCCGAAGTGACCGAGACTTACAACCTGGGCTTCCGCGTGGACTATGTTTACATCGACGGCGGCCGCATCTACGCCGCCTCGAGCACCAACGGCACTTATTCGGCACCTTTGGAAGACAACCTTTTAGACCCCGCTTCATGGTCTTTCACCGCGCCATATACGGCCCGTCAGAAGACCGTTGACCCCGAACTGCTGGCCAAGGCCCAGACGCTCAATCCCGGAGGGCCGCGCCGCAACTGGTTCGGGTTCATGAAATTCGCCCACGGACGGCTTTACACATGCGGAGGAGGACAGATTGTCGACGTGCCCGGAACCATACAGATACTTGACAACGGAGAATGGAACATATACCAGGAAGACGGCATCGGTGAGCAGACAGGCGTGATATACCAGAACATATACTGCCTTGACATCGACCCAAACGACACCACCCACATAGCCGCCGGGGCGCGCAACGGCCTGTACGAGTTCCGTGGCGGACGCTTCGCCAACTACTACGGCTACCAGAACAGCCCCATCGAGATATACAACGGCACAAGCGTTGAATACCAGATGGTTACGGGCGTGATGTACGACAGCGGCAGCAACCTGTGGCTGCTTAACAGCTCGGCTCCCACGCAGTCGATAATCGAGCTTACGAAAGACGGCCAATTCGTATCCCACAAACAAAGCGGCCTGATGAAACTGGAAAGTACATACATGGGCCAACCGTGGATGAAAAGCCTCGCCATGATGGAAGACATGATGACAGACAGCCGCGGCCTCGTGTGGTTCGTCAACAACAACTGGTTCACGCCGTCGTTCTACGCCTACCAGCCGTCAACCGACGCGCTGGCATCATTCATCCCAATAACCAACCAAAACGGCACCGAGCTGGGCATAAAACAGGTAAGATGCATAGCCGAAGACACCGACGGCGACATCTGGGTGGGCACAAGCGTAGGGCCGCTGATACTTTCGGCAGCCGACATAACCAGCGAAAACCCCGTGTTCACGCAGTTCATCGTGCCGCGCAACGACGGCACCAACTACGGTGACTACCTGCTAACGGGCATCGACATCACCTCGATGGCCATCGACGGGGCGGGGCGCAAGTGGATGGGCACCAACGGCAACGGCGTATATCTCATCAGCCGCGACAACCTTGAGCAAGTGGAGCATTTCACGGCGGCAGACACTCCGCTGCTGTCTGACAACATACAGTCGATAGCCATTAACGGAATTACGGGCGAGGTTTTCTTCGGCACCGACAAGGGACTTTGCTCTTACATGGGCGACGCCACCGCGCCTGCAACGGAAATGACAAAGGACAACGTCTACGCATACCCCAACCCCGTGCGCCCCGACTACTCGGGACCTATTACCATAGTCGGCCTTACGTTCGACGCCGATGTCAAGATAACCACCGCCAACGGCACGCTAGTGGCCGAGGGGCGGTCAACGGGCGGCTCGTTCACGTGGGACGGCTGCGATCTTGAAGGCCGCCGCGTGGCCTCCGGAGTGTACATGGTGCATACGGCCACGTCGTCGGGCGACAAGGGCACGGTGTGCAAGATAGCGGTGGTAAATTAAGAGTTAAGAATTAAGAGTTAAGAAAAAGTGCCTTGACGTATGCTTCAAGATAACTTAGACCGTAACAAGCTGTTAGGAAAGCTGGCGCGCAACCCGCTGACATACATCGTCATGGCGTCGCCTTTCCTCCTATACGCGATAATACTTCTGCTTCCGACGTTTGACGATTGGACATATTTCACCACTCCGAACTATGATTTCGGCGACGATTTCATCAATAGGCTGATGCCGAATTTCAGCTGGTGGCGGCCGTGGGATGCGCTTTTCGGCTACATTTTGAGCCTCGCGCCGGGACTATTCCCTACGCTCAACCACGTCGTAGTGTACTTGGCCCACCTCGTAAGCACGTTCATCATATACCGCCTCGCCGGCTTGTTCGGCTTCAACACGTTAGGACGCAACATTGCCACGATATTCTTCTTCGCCTCGCCCGCCATGCTCGGCACAGTGCTCGGCATCGACTCGCTCAACCAAGCCTACTCCCAAATGTGGGGACTGGCCGCCACTTTGGTCTATATAGAGATGAAAGGCCGGTGGAGACTGCCGCTGTGGCTCGCCTTCGCCCTCATCGGCACGTTCGCCAAGGAAAACTGCATAATGTTCTTCTTCATACCGCAGGTACTCGCATGGACGACAAACAAAACCACCGTAAGGCAGGCCATGAAGGACACGGCGTGGGCGTTATTGGTTATTTTGGCATATTTCATAGCGAGAAACGCGCTCATCAATGAGAACGTTTACATCAACGAAGCATATTTCAACAACACTCTCTCGCGCAAGCTGAAAAACATAGGCGTGTTCGTAGGCATGACGTGGATACCGCTCGACTACATCTGCCTGTGGCACGCGCCCAACCGCAACCTCGTCACCGTGGCCGTAACGCTGGCCCTCGGCGCGCCGTTCATGCTCTACCTTTTCTTCTCACGGCCAAAAAACATGGCCACGCGCCGGTTTCTCGGACTTGCGCTGGCCGTACTGATGGCCGCCGCGCCACATCTCGTAACGCTTTTCTCAGCCATGCACCCCTACGCCGCACTCGGCATGGCGGCGCTAATGGCTGGCTATCTTGCCGACCGCGCGGCAAACCGCAAGACGCTCACCGCGCTGTTCATAATGTTCCTCGCCGACGTTGCCTACATCGACTGGCACCACTGGCAGAAGTCATACGAATCGGGACTGACCGGCAAGCGCATGGCCGAAGAAGCCATACGCAAGCTAGGACGACACGTCGACAAGCTAGGAGTGATAACCATCGACAAGGGCGAGACAAGATACTCGTCATTCTGCGTAATACCTTACGATGCCTTCGGGTGGGGATTTTCAATAATGAAAGAGACCGGTTACGAATGGCCCGCGTACCTTTATCCAGTCACCATAAAGGAAAACGAGACCGAAAAGACCGACAGCCTGATGCGCGAGATGAAGGCCGCAGGATTTAACAAAGTGCTGCTAGTGCACGGAGACACCGTAGACGTAATAAGATGAACACGCTACAAAGGGACACCAACCTCGACGCCTGCCGCGCGCTCGTGATGATTCACATAGTATGTGTGATACATGTGCTATTATTTTTCCATATCTATAACGAATGGGCACGCTCCCTGCTGCTGTTCGAGATGCCGGCCATATTCTTCATATCAGGGGCGGCGCAGCAGCTTGTAAAGCGCGAACGTGGATTTAAGGAAACCGTAATCAACAGGCTGAAGCGTGTGATAATGCCTTTCTACGTGTTTTTCGTAATACTCTACCTGTGGCTTATAATCATGACGCTGGCGGGCGGCGGACCCGGGAAGTTCCACATCGACGTCACTTCGCTCACGGCAGCCGAAATACTGAAAACCGCCGTTACTGGCGGATGCAACCATATTCCTTATTACGGTTACACATGGTTCATAAGCTGTTACATGATAATATCATGCTCACTGCCGCTGCAAGTTAAGCTGCTAAAGCATGTCCCGGCGTGGCTTTACCTCGTGTTTTGGGCTTTGGTAACGCTCATGCTCACGCCCTTGCACTTCCCCGCAGAGATAGAGATAAAGAACCTGCCGTTATATAATTTCTTCTATATCGCAGGATACGTATATTACCGAAGCAAGCCCACCGGGTGGTTTTACGCCGTATGGGCTGCATCTGCGGCGTTCACTGTCTACGGCTTCGCCGACGGGTTTATGATGCCCATGCAGGATCATAAGTTCCCTGCCGACATATATTTCCTCATATTCGGCACGGCATGGATGTGCACTTTCCTGTTCCTCTTGCGCAAAGTCAGGCTGCCGTATGGTAGGTTCCTGAAGATATGGAACGTACGCGGATACAACATTTATCTGTACCAGATATTAACAGAATATACTATTTATTGCATAACCCTGCCTTTCGCGTCATTTTTAGGGAATGAACTGATACATTTCGTAGTATGCTTCCTGCTCGCAATAACGTTCAACACTGCCACAAGCTACGTAACCTTCAACATAGAAAACTACGCACTTGACAAAATAACAGCACTTTTCAAAAGAAACAGACAACGACAATCAAAATGACAAATAACAACTCAGCGGCACCTGCAACGAAAGGCATCGACCTCGAGGTGTCGTTCATGCAGGCTTTGGGAATAATCCTCGTGGTGGCCGAACATTCGTTTAACTACTATGACGAGCCGCCGTATTTCTGCGACTGGGTTTACCAGTTCAGTATGCCCATGTTCGTATTCCTGTCGGGCTATCTGCTCAAGCACGGCATGATAAGGAAAAACCAAAGTCCCGCCGACATACGCATGGGCGGGCGCGGCGGCTTCATATTCGACAAAACGAAACGCCTGCTAGTGCCTTACTTCATAATAAACACATTAGTGTTCATACCTAAAGCCTTGCTCGGAAGTTTTTCGTTGCGCCCCGTTGAGCTGTCGTTCGCCGACTATTTCGACATGCTTGCCTGGCCTTACCACAACGTAGTGGGCACGCTATGGTTCCTGTTCACCATCTTCACTATACTCGTCATCGCCGTCATAGGGCTGAAACTTCTTAATAAACTGAAATTCAGGATACATCCGCTGGCCGTACTGGCCGCATTGGCCGCGGTAAGCGTGCTTGCGCCGAAAGACGAGATTATATTCAACATACACGCTATCATGAGATATATGGTGTACATGGCGGCGGGATATTACGCGCGCTCAATAAACCTGAAAGAGAAAATAGCCGATCGTGCCACGACCATTTTCAACATAACTTTTATCTTATCGTTTTTCCTCGCCTTTGCGCATGAGTATCAAGAAACCGAGATTATAACCGCCGCCAACGGCATAATGATGATGATGTCGGCAGCGATTATATACAATAAAAAAGGCTGGCACCTCATAAACCACCTCTACGGGGCGTCCTACACCATTTATATTTACTCGTGGTTCGCCCAAGTGTTCTTCCTGCAAATACTTATGAAGCTCACCGGCCTACCCGGGTTCGCGGCTTCGATATTGGCAATAGCAGGCGGCGTTTACATACCGTTCTTATTACATAAATGGATAAAAGCCAACAGGACGACCGCCGCAGGCAAATGCCTTGCTTTCATAAGCGGAATAAAATAAGCTAAGAGAATTAAGAATTAAGAGTTAAGAATTAAGAAAATATATTCTGTTTGCAAAGCATATTTTCTTAATTCTTAACTCTTAATTCTTAATTCTCTTAGCTTAACTCCAGCATCCTTTCTATCGGTTTTACGGCCTCGCGGGCTATGTTTTCAGGCACGGTCACTTCGGGCCAGCCGTATTTCAGGGTGTTGTAAAGCTTAAGCAGAGTGTTCAGCTTCATGTGCTCGCACTCGTTGCGGCAACCGCCGGTTTCTGGAGGCACTGGCAGGAACGTAGTATGCGGGCACTTCTTGCGCATCTCGTGCAGTATTCCGGCCTCCGTGGCCACGATATACGTCAGTTCGGGATGCTCTCCGGCGTACTTCAGCATGACGGCGGTTGAGCCTTTCACGTCGGCCAAGGCCAGCACCTCGGACTTACACTCAAGATGTGCCATTACTATGGCTTCGGGGTGTTCGGCCTTCAATTTCCTTATGGCATCTGCCGAGAAACGCTCGTGCACGTGGCATCCGCCGTTCCACAGCAGCATTTGGCGACCCGTGGCGGCGTTGATATAGTCGCCTAGGTTATGGTCCGGGCCGAAGATTATCTTCTCGTCCTGAGGCAGTTTCGACACCACCTGCTCGGCGTTGCCGCTGGTTACTACTACATCGGTCAGCGCTTTCACGGCGGCGGTGGTGTTGACATAGCTCACCACCTTGTAGCCCTCGTGTTTCTTCTTAAATTCGGCCAGCTCGGCAGCCGGGCACGAATCGGCCAGCGAACAGCCGGCGTTGAGGTCGGGGCAGAGCACAGTCTTCCCGGGGCAAAGCAGCTTGCACGTCTCGGCCATGAAATGCACGCCGCACATCACAATCACCTCGGCGTCGGTCTCGGCGGCCTTACGGGCCAACGCCAGCGAGTCGCCAATGAAGTCGGCCGCGTCCTGCACTTCGCCCGGCGTATAATAGTGAGCCATCACCACCGCGCGTTTCTCCCTGCACATACGGCGTATTTCAGCCGTAAGGTCAATACCTTCAGGCGCGGGCTCGCCGATGAAGCCCTGCTGTTTCCATTCGTCTCGTATCATTGTTGTATATTTTTTTTTTTCAATCAATTACTTTATTATAAATATAGTGTCTGCCAAACTTTTATAATTACTTTTATTAAAAGTAAAACAAACTTCCTTAAGCGTATCCTTAGTAAATAAATTCAAATAACTTTCAACTTTCGGCTCAATTAAAGAAAACGCTCTTTTCATCTTCCATGACTGACTCATGTCCGTACTGTCTACAAGGATTACGAATAATCTGTTTTCAGCCCCAAACCTCATTTCACCTTGATTTGAATATAGCCACTGTAAAAGTTCCATGTTGTCGGTCTTGGCTTCTTCTACTATCTCCTTGCGGTTTTTATTCAATTCTTCAATAATGCCAACACGACCCTGTTCTGACAATTTCTCAAAAAGCATATACTTTTGTTGCGACCTATCCAAAGAAGGATTTACCTTAACACCTAGCTTTTTTGCTTCTCTTTTCAACCAAGAAAGTTCTCCACAACCTAACTTTTCCTTCAATTTCAAATCCATAAATTGATTTGGAAAATAAGTAACTTTCAAGTCTATTGGATAATCATCAATGAAGAAATCCACGCTCTTTATCTCGCCTACCGCCGAGATAACCCTTTCATGACGCTTAAACAATGTTTCTATAAGATACGAAGTCCAATTATTATACCAACTGGTCTGTACATAATTCCATGCGTTTTCGGCTATTTCACCTTGTTTGCCTTCAAGACTGTCATAATCACAAATGGATTTTACATATTTACTTACAAGATGTTTGTCCAATGAATTATTCTTATCGCCTCCCCAAGCATAGTATTTCACTTTATATAAGTCATCCTTGAGTTTTGCTTCATCGACATTCATTGCCGCATACAGTTCATTATTTCTTGACTTCAAATAAATGTCAAGCTTTTTCATGGCATCAGGAACTGTCAACAAAACGTTGAAAAGTTCTACACTTTGTTTGCTTAGAGTATTTGAAGAAAGTTTAATCTTATTTTCCAACAGAAACCGTGACATTTGCTTGCTACGGCTGACAGCACGCACCTTCAACCATAACAGCCCTTTTATGTTACCGTTAAAAGTATTCAGGTTTTGTGTTCTGAATTCCTTATCCCACTTTTCAAATTCATTCATTTTCTTTTCATCTTCTCTTTGTACATATCAATAACAATTCGCTGCTACCAGCTACGCTGCCTTTTCCTCCGCGCCCGGCACTGTAAGTTTTTCTTTCAACCCTGACATTACGGTATGGTTCTATTAAACTTACCATGGTTTCCATGTCAGGATAACTCCTGTCGTTATAACTTACAAGCCACGTCGGAATGTCATTCGACCGCTCAAACATCAACTTTAAATTGTCAACAGCATCGCTTACTTTGTCAAAACCGCTGTATCTTTTCGGTTCATAACGTTTAGTACCGTTTACGAAACGTTTGTCTTTCCAATATTCTACAAAAGTCTCCAACAAGTGGTAAAACGACTGGTAGTCTGCATGACTATTACAGTAAGGAGGATCAAAATACACCAAATCAACCCCATTGACGTGCTGAAGCAAATCAAGTATGTTTTCATTATAGCTCCTGTTTTCCTTCCCATTGTCAAATACTGCCGAGTTATATTCGGGTAACAAGTCCATGAAAATATCCTTCAATGGCCTTGCAAGACTTCTGTTACGTTTTACACGTGAAGGGTCGGCCGCATACACAAGAGCCTGGGTGTGTGCGAAATGTCCCATGGTGACCTTGCGCGTCATACTACGACACATCACCGTGAGAGCCAATGACTGCTTATAAGTATTACTTAAAAAACGCACGTTACTGCGGAAAGAATCTATGAAAGCCGCCTCGTCAGGCGTAAAGAACAAATTTGAAAAAAGGCTTTCCATCAAATCGTATTCTTCAGGATTGCTGTTATTTGAAAAAAGAAGCTCCACGTCATCGGCATCAAGCCTCTCACCGCCGTTCTCTACCAAAGCCTTTCCTATCTGTGAATTGAAATTGAGAAAATCGTTCGTCAATACTTTTTTATCCAATTGCTTGAACGTGTAAGCTATCGACTGTGAACCTGAAAAAGCGTCAAGCACTGTTTCTACATCGTCACATACATGCCGTGCTATCCATCCGCGGTGGATGTATTTAGCCCCTAAGTATTGCGGTTCAGGAAACTTGTAGTCTAAATATTTTGTTTCTGAAAAGAACATTTTTATTTATATGATGAAATCAATCCGCTTTTTCCACACTTATTCATATAATTCTTATTTTTTCTTTTTTTTGAAAAATCGAGAATGATGTTTTATGATATGGCGTGGATTTGTGCAAAACTTCAGGCCGGTTTGTTTGGTTTTTACGTTTTCAACGTCACGGCCTGTGTTTTCAACAGTTGTTTTTAACAGCTTCTTACTGTGTGTCAGGCTGTAAAGCTGTTTATCAACAGCAACGCAACGTGTTGCAAATTTAATAAGTTTATATCTTTTTTTGCCATGAAACTGTTGAAAACTTGATTATTTTCCAGTCATAACCCGGTGGATATCCGCAGTCCGTAGGTTCCGTGGCTTCTTGCTGTTGATATTCACATGGTTGTCAACACTGTTTTCAACAGTTTTTCCACAATGTTATGAACAGCCATGTCTTGCGGTGCGAAAGATGGCATATCGCCATGCGAAAGGCCATGTATTGCCGTGTGAAAGACCGTCTTTTGCAGGTATGTTTGTAAATGATGTATGTTTGATAAGTTTTTCGTGTTCATCCTTTTGTAGATTGGAATTGTTTTTTTGTAGGAAGCATTTGTAATTTTTATTGTCCGGCGGCCTGCGTTGTCGGTGTTTTTTAGTAATTTTGCAGTTGGTGACATAATCTTTAAACTATTACCTTAAAAACTTATGGAGATTAAGAATGTTCTTTTATCAGTGTCGGCGGCGTGCGCGCTGTCGGCAGCGCCCTTGGTGCAGGCGTTGGCCGTGCCGGGCGGATATCCCGAGTATCCTGATTCTACGCGCCTGCGCGGCGAACGCATGAAGGGCATGTTCCGCCGTCATGCCGACTCGGCGTGGGCCAAGGCGTGGCCGGTTGTGGAGAAGGAAGCCAAGCAGGGGCGGCCTTACCGTCCGTGGGCTTCAAAGCCTGAAGACCTGCTGCGCTCCAGTATCCCGGCGTTTCCCGGAGCCGAGGGTGGCGGAGCCTATACTCAGGGCGGCAGGGGCGGCCGTGTCTACGTGGTGACCAACGTCAACGACTCAGGTCCCGGCTCGTTCCGCGAGGCTTGCGAGGCGGGCGGGGCTAGGATCATAGTGTTCAACGTGGCCGGGGTAATCCGCCTGCAGTCGCCTATAAGCATACGCGCGCCTTACGTGACCATAGCCGGGCAGACGGCTCCGGGCGACGGCGTGTGCATAACGGGCCATTCGGTGCTCATCGACACCCACGATGTCATCATACGCCACATGCGCTTCCGCCGCGGCAACACCGACGTGATGTTCCGCGACGATGCCCTTGGGGGCAATACCGTGGGCAACATCATAGTAGACCACTGCTCGGGCAGCTGGGGATGCGACGAGAACATGTCGATATACCGCCACGTGTACGACCGCGGGCGCACCAACCAAAAGCTGCCTGCGGTGAACATCACCATGCAGAACTGCATATTCTCCGAGGCTCTCGACATTTACAGCCACGCTTTCGGGGCCACCATAGGCGGCCACAACTGCATGTTCAACCGCAACCTGTTCGCCTCGAACATCTGCCGCAATGCCTCAGTGGGCATGGACGGCACGTTCAACTTCGTAAACAACGTGATTTTCAACTGGTGGAAACGCACCGTTGACGGGGGCGGCCACAAGAGCTTCTACAACATCATAAACAACCACTACAAGCCCGGACCTATAACCGAACTGATGAAGGCCGAGCCTTGCGGCCACCGCATACTGAAAGCCGAGCCGCGGCGCGACAAGAGCCTGCCCACGCTGTTCGGCAAGGCTTACGTGGACGGTAACATAATGGAGGGATGGCCCGGGATAACGGCTGACAACTGGGACGGCGGCGTGCAGGTGTTCGACCGTAACGACTGCGGCGAGTACACGGACAAGATACGCGCCTACGAGCCTTTCGAGATGCCCCACGTAACGGTGATGCCCGTCGACTCGGTCATGCCCTACGTGCTGGCTAACGCCGGCGCGACATTGCCTAGGCGCGACGCCATTGACCGCCGCGTGGTGGAAACGGTGCGCACGGGCAAAGCCATCTACGCAAAGGACGCGCCAGTGGTGACATCGCCCTACATAAAGCGCGCCTTGCCCGACGACTCCTACAAGCGCGGCATAATAACCGACCCGAGGCAAGTGGGCGGCCTGCCTGAATACAAGGGCGAGCCTTACCGCGACACAGACGGCGACGGTATGCCTGACGAATGGGAGCTGAAGTACGGGCTTAATCCAAACGACCCCTCTGACGCCAACGGCGACTGTAACGGCGACGGATACACCAACATCGAGAAATTCATCAACAACATCGACCCAACGGTGAAGGTTGACTGGACCGACCCGCGCAACAACCGGGACACTTTAGCTTTATAATTAAGAATTAAGAGTTAAAAGAGTTAAGAGTTAAGAATTAAGAAAATATGCTTTGTGGATAATTTTACAAATGTATTTTTCTTAATTCTTAATTCTTAACTCTTAATTTTTTAATTACCTTTGTATTGTTTTATGAAAAGATGGAATCATAAAGGAAAGAGTGGTATGATTCCTTTTTTAACATATTAAAAACAATGGATATACAACTTATTAACACCTATAAAAAGGCTTTTGACGACATTACGCATATTATAAAGAGCGATGACGGCAAGGAAGAAGTGGAAGTATGGTTTGCGCGCGAATTGCAACCGGTTTTAGGCTATGCCCGTTGGGAAAACTTTCAAGTAGCCATAGGTAGGGCGGTTGACTCATGTAAGTCGCAGGGTGTTAATGTAGACGATCATTTTCGTGAAGTCACGAAAATGATAACTCTTGCCAAAGGCGCCAAGCGTGAGGTGACTGATTTCATGCTTACTCGTTACGCCTGTTATCTTATCGCCCAGAACGGTGACCCTAAGAAAGAAGAAATAGCTTTTGCCCAAGGCTACTTCGCGGTGCAGACGCGCAGGGCGGAGCTGATAGAAGAACATTTGAAGCAGTTGTCTCGTCTTGCTTTTCGAGACAAACTTCGTTCTTCAGAAAAACAACTTTCACAGAACATTTACCAGCGTGGTGTTGACGACAGAGGCTTCGGGCGCATACGCTCGAAGGGAGACAGGGCTTTGTTCGGTGGCAATACCACTGAGGACATGAAGCGCCGTCTTGGCATAAAATCAACACGTCCGTTGGCCGACTTCCTGCCGGCATTGACCATCGCGGCAAAAAATCTTGCCACGGAAATGACCAACTACAATGTTGAAAACAAAGACTTGTATGGAGAGAAGGACATTACCGTAGAGCATGTGCAAAACAACCGGAGCGTGAGGCAGATGTTGGGACAGCGCGGAATAAAGCCTGAGGATTTGCCTGCGGCCGAGGATATTAAGAAGGTGGAACGGCGTGTGACAGGCAATGAAAAGAATATTGAGCGTACAACACAAAAGCTGCCTAAAGGCGATAATGAATAAAAAACGAAGGTAAATGAGTGTGTTCTTTGCTTTTGTATAATATAAAAATAGTATGCTTATAGCTGTTAATAGGATAAAATTAAGTAATTTTGCGCCATATTAGGCCAATCCGGCCCATTAGTCTTATTAAAACCGATTATGGAAGAAAAGCGAAACTATAAGCGCACGACCGTCACTGCCGCCCTGCCTTACGCCAACGGCGGGGTGCACATAGGCCATTTGGCCGGGGTGTACGTGCCGGCCGACATCTACGTGCGCTATCTGAGACTGAAAAAACAAGACGTTAAGTTCATTTGCGGAAGCGATGAGCACGGAGTGCCAATCACCATACGCGCCAAGAAGGAGGGCATAACGCCCCAGCAGGTGGTTGACCGCTACCACGCGATGATAAAAAAGAGCTTTGCCGACTTCGGCATATCGTTCGACATATACAGCCGCACCACCTCGAAGACGCACGCTGAGACGGCTTCGGCCTTCTTCAAGAAGCTCTATGACGAGGGCAAGCTGGTTGAGAAAACGTCGATGCAGTATTACGACGAGGAGGCAAAGCAGTTCCTTGCCGACCGCTACATCACGGGCGAGTGCCCCCACTGCCACAACCCGAAGGCTTACGGCGACCAGTGCGAGAAGTGCGGCTCTGACCTCGACCCTACGGAACTTATCAACCCCGTGAGCGCCATAAGCGGCTCGAAACCCGTGTTGAAGGAGACCAAGAACTGGTACCTGCCGCTTAACGAGTACCAAGACTGGCTGAAGCAATGGATATTGGAAGGCCACAAGGAGTGGCGCCCCAACGTGTACGGCCAGTGCAAGTCGTGGCTCGACCTCGACCTGCAGCCCCGCGCCATGACGCGCGACCTTGACTGGGGAATACCCGTGCCCGTGGAGGGTGCCGAGGGAAAAGTGCTCTACGTGTGGTTCGACGCGCCGATAGGCTACATCTCAAACACTAAGGAACTACTGCCCGAGGAGTGGGAAAAGTGGTGGAAAGACCCCGAGACGCGCCTCGTGCACTTCATAGGCAAGGACAACATCGTGTTCCACTGCCTCATATTCCCTTCGATGCTTAAGGCCCACGGCGGCTACATCCTGCCCGACAACGTGCCGGCAAACGAGTTTCTCAACCTTGAGAACGACAAGATTTCAACGTCGCGCAACTGGGCCGTATGGCTGCACGAGTATCTTGAGGACCTGCCCGGAAAGCAGGACGTGCTGCGCTACGTGCTCACGGCCAACGCCCCTGAGACAAAGGACAACAACTTTACTTGGAAAGATTTTCAGGAAAGAAACAACAGCGAGCTGGTGGGCATTTACGGCAACTTCGTAAACCGCGCGCTGCAACTTACAAAGAAATACTGGGACGGCGTGGTGCCCGCCTGCGGCGAACTACAGGACATCGACCGCCAGACTATAGCCGAGTTCCACGACGTGAAGGCCAACGTGGAGCGCATGCTTGATGCCTTCAAGTTCCGCGACGCACTGAAGGAGGCCATGAACCTTGCCCGCATAGGCAACAAGTACATAGCCGACTGCGAGCCGTGGAAGGTGGCCAAGACCGACATGAAGCGCGTGGAGACCATCCTCAACATCTCGCTCCAGCTCGTGGCCAACCTCGCGATAGCCTTCGAGCCGTTCCTGCCCTTCAGCAGCGCGAAGCTGCGCAAGATGCTGAACGTAGACTCGTTCGACTGGAACCAGCTAGGCTCCGTCGACCTCTTGCAGGCAGGACACCGGCTGGCCGCGCCCGAACTGCTGTTCGAAAAGATAGAGGACGACGTTATCCAGCACCAGCTCGACAAGCTCGAGGCCACCAAGAAGGCCAACGCCGAGGCGCAGTATAAGGCCAAGGACGTGAAGCCCGTGATAGCTTTCGACGACTTCGAGAAGATTGATGTCCGTGTCGGCCTTGTCAAGGCGTGCGAGAAAGTGAAGAAGGCCGACAAGCTGCTGAAGTTCACCATCGATGACGGCAGCGGCCACGACCGCACCATCGTTTCGGGCATAGCCAAGTATTACAAGCCCGAAGATCTCGTAGGAAAGCGTGTATGCTTCGTGGCCAACCTTGCTCCGCGCACCCTGAAGGGCATAGAGAGCCAAGGCATGATACTCTCAGCCGAGGATTTCGACGGCTCGCTGAGCGTCATAACCACTTCGGCCGACGTCAAGCCAGGCAGCCAAGTGTGCTGAGAAACGTCTGTATTAGGATAATAAAATGCGGTCGGCACATTAGCGTCGGCCGCATTTTTTGTTTTTATTCAGTGTAAAATCCCGATTTTGTTCATCGCATGTTGCAAAATATTTGTATTTTTGCAACATGCGATGAACAATTATGTTATATGGAGAGATTATTCGAGACGTTTTACCGTAAGCTGGCCGCTGTCGATTTAAGTTTCATACGCGGCATCGACGATGAGATAGAGTGGGGGGCGCGCCTGATAGGACTGCGCGGGGCGCGCGGCGTGGGTAAGACCACGCTGATGCTCCAGCACATTAAGAAAAACGGAGTTGCCGACGGGTCGGTGCTTTATGTCAGCGTGGATAACATTTGGTTCAGCGAGCACAAGCTGTATGACCTTGCCGACGATTTCAGCAAGCATGGCGGCAAAGTGCTTTACCTTGACGAGGTGCACAGGTATGCCGACTGGTCGCGCGAGGTGAAGAACATTTACGACGATTTTCCTTCGTTGAAAATCGTTTTCACCGGTTCCTCGCTGCTCGAGATACTCAACGCCCGGGCCGACCTTAGCCGCAGAGCCGTGGTTTATGACATGCAGGGGCTGTCGTTCCGCGAATATCTTAACATAAATTGCGGCCTTAGCCTGCCCGCGATGACCCTTGACGGCATCCTGCACGGCCATGTAAGCGCGTCGATGGATATTGTCGCGCAGGTAAAGCCGTTAAAGTATTTCGGCGAATACCTGCGTTTGGGATATTACCCTTACTACCGCGAACAGCCCGGTTTGTATTATTCGAGAATCAACGAGGTGGCCAATTTCATCATTGACGTTGAGATACCGCAGTTGCGCAGTGTCGACGTGTCGGCTACTGCGAAGCTCAAGAGGCTGCTTTACGCCGTGGCCGAGTCGGCTCCGTTCACGCCTAATATAAGCAAACTGAGCGAGCGTATAGGCGTGTCGCGCAATTCGTTGCTTTCATACATCAAGGCTCTTGATGACAGCGGGCTGGCGATATGCCTGCAAAAGGACGCCAAGGGCATAAGCAGCCTGCAAAAGCCCGATAAGCTGTATCTGGAGAATCCCAACCTCATGTACGCCCTCGCGCCGCACGAGGTCAACACGGGCAACGTGAGGGAGACGTTCTTCGCCAACCAGCTTAAGTACGGCCACCATGTCAGCGTGTCGCCCGTGAGCGACTTCCTTGTTGATGGTAAATACACGTTTGAAGTGGGGGGTCGGGGCAAGGGACGCCGGCAGGTGGAAGGCGTGGCTGACGCTTACATAGTGGCCGACGATATTGAGACCGGTTTCGGCAACAAGATACCGCTCTGGCTGTTCGGCTTTCTTTATTGATTCAGTGTAAAATACCGATTTTGTTCATCGCATGTTGCAAAATACAAGTGTTTTTGCAACATGCGTTGAACAATCATTTATTGTGCCTGTTCTCCAGCCTTCGCCTGTTGATTTGCTTGGCTTTAACCAGCAGCGACGTAGGGACGATGCTCTGCACCATGCGGTCGGTGAACACCGATATTGCGCCGTTGAAGAACGACAGCTTCCATTTCAGCGTGTTGTACACGCCCTGTATGCGGGCGCACTCGCGGTATACATCGAGCTTGTTGGTCGACGACACGCCCTCGACGGCGTCGTAGAGCGTCACGTAGACAGGCTTGTAGAGCATCTTGCCGCCGCGCATGTACAGGTCGTAGATGAACTTGTAGTCGGCCGTGAGCCTGTATTGCAGGTCGAAGGGGTGGGCTTTCATCTCGCCCGTGTCAACGAACATGGCTTGGTGGCACGACGGCATGAGGGCCGGTATGTCCTCGGGCGTGTGGGCCTTGGTGGGTATCGTGGCGTACATCTTTTTGCGCACGAAGTCGCCGTAGACTACTTTAACGTCGTCGCCGATGTCGGCCGTGATCATGCGCTCCACGGTGTCGTTGGCTAAGAATATGTCGCCCGAGTTCATGAAGTTTATCCAGCGGCCCGTGGCCATGCGCACGCCCTTGTTCATGGCGTCGAATATTCCTTTGTCTCGTTCCGACAGGCTGCGCAAAAGGATGCCTTTTGCCTTGAAAAAGGACGCCATTTGCGCCACGATTTGTATCGTTTCGTCGGTCGATTTGCCGTCGATTACGATGTACTCCATCGGGCGGTAAGTCTGCTCCAGCACGCTTTCCATCGTGCGGCGTATTGTTTTGCCAGCGTTGAAGCAAACCGTTACCACTGATACCAGGTTTTTATCCATACAATGAAAATACACTTTGCTGTTTGCAAAGATATTGAAATTTATGTTTAAAAAAAGTTTTACGCCTGATAATCTGCATCTTTTTCAGAAATCGGTTCTTTTTTTCTTGTTTTTCGCATATTATTGCCATCTTTGCATAAGATAAGCTACGCTCGGGAAATTGTAAGTAAACTTACTTTCCGCTCGCTTGCATTATCTTTGCATAAGATAAGAATAACAGATGAATATGGACATAGTTTGTTGCACCGACGCCAATTACGTTGTGCAGTGCGGGGTGATGCTCACCTCGCTGCTCGAGAGCAACAAAGGTTGCGGCGTAATGGTGCACGTGCTCGACAACGGGCTTACGGACGCGGACCGGACCTCGCTGCGCGGCATAGTGGAGCGCAAGTACGGGCAGCGCGTGGCGTTCTATGCCTTGGACGGGAAGGCCCTTGAGGCGTTTCCCGACACTTGCTCTTACGTTTCAATGACCGCCTACGCCAAACTGTTCATAGCCGCGCTGCTGCCCGTGACGGTGCGTAAGGCGCTTTATCTCGACTGCGACATAGTCGTGCTGAAGCCGCTCGGCGGGCTGTGGGGCACCGACCTTACGGGCAAGGCC
>CAJMAO010000014.1 GCA_905211345.1 uncultured Prevotella sp. | reverse complement strand
AGCGCAAGGCCCGGGTGGACAAGGAGCGTGGCGAGCGCGAGGTGGCGCGGGCCAAGAAAAACGCCACCGCGGCCATGGAACTTGACACCCAGGACCGCAAATTGAGCGGTAGTTTCGAGCGTAACAGGGGTCGTCTGCCCATGCCGTTGGCCGGTTCGTGCCGCATAGTCAGCCGCTACGGGCAGTACAACGTGCCGGGACTGCGCAACGTAAGGCTTGACAACAAGGGTATAAACATACAGGGACAGCCCGGCGCAAGGGTGCGTTCGGTGTTCAACGGCGAGGTGAGCGCTGTGTTCAATTTCGACGGAACCATGATTGTCATGGTGCGCCACGGCAACTATATCTCCGTCTATTGCAACCTCGCATCCGTCAGCGTGCACCGTGGTCAAAAGGTAAGTACGGGGCAGGCGCTCGGCTCGTTGGGGCCGGACAGGGTCTTGCAATTCCAGCTAAGGCGCGGAACCGCCAAATTGAATCCTGAAAGTTGGCTCGGAAGATAGCGATGCGCGGCTGACGGAATGTAACGTGGCATCGGCTTCTTGATGACATAATGTAATTTTGGAAAATACCGTTTTATTCGGTGAAACAGATGTTATTTACGGCCTTTCACGCCCTATGCGGGTGAGAAAGGCCGTCTTTCGTTACGTAATATGCGGTCTTTTGAATGACGAAAGGCCATGTTTTATATTGCTGACAGCCGTCGAAGCATCGCGCTTTGACGGCTGTCTCGTATGCTTTTGCCGGCTTTCAATATGTTGAAAGGCCGTCTTTTATACAGTTTTTGCCCTCTGTTTTTTGCACATCATGCGGCATACGTGAAGTAAATGCCATTGCCGCAAGGCTTTATGGTTGCACACTTTGTTTCGCGTTATTTTGTCCCACGTGTCTTGTTACCGGAAATAACGCAGTATGAGAGCTTTGTCGGAAAACAAAGTGTAAGCGGTATGCGTTTCCCTCTTGTCAAAAAGACATGTCCTTGCCCTGCATTGGCGGCTTTGGCGGTGTCGGCTTGACATACGGCATACGTCGAAACTTATTTGGCCGGAAGGCCGGAAAAATATCAGTTAAAGTTGCAGTATAAGAAAAAATTTGATTACTTTTGCCAAATAATAAGGTACGAAGTTTTATGGATGAAAAACTGAGGATAATCATCAGCGGAGGCGGTACCGGCGGGCATATATTCCCCGCCGTGTCGATAGCCAACGCCATACGGGCGAAGCATCCTGACGCGGAGATACTTTTCGTGGGCGCACTGGGGCGCATGGAAATGCAGCGCGTGCCCGACGCAGGCTACAAGATAGTGGGGCTGCCGATATGTGGCTTCGACCGTAAGAACATGTTAAAGAACTTTGCCGTGCTCTATAAAATCTGGAAAAGCCAGCGCATGGCGAAACAAATAATACGCCGTTTCAAGCCGATGGCGGCCGTGGGAGTGGGCGGTTACGCCAGCGGCCCCATGCTGAACGAGTGCGCCAAGCACGGCATACCGTGCCTGATACAGGAGCAGAACTCGTATGCCGGCGTGACAAACAAGATACTTGCCAAGAAGGTTGACCGCATCTGCGTGGCTTACGACGGCATGGAGCGTTTCTTCCCGGCCGACAAGATAGTGAAGACGGGCAACCCCGTGCGCCAGGCTTTGCTTGACACAAAACTGACGCAGGCCGAGGCCCGGCGCTCGTTGGGGCTTGACGAGACGAAGAAAACCGTGCTCATAGTGGGCGGAAGCCTCGGGGCTAGGACTATGAACGAGAGCGTGATGCAGCATCTTGACGACATTAAGGCGTCAGGGGTGCAGTTTGTATGGCAGACGGGCAAGTACTATCACGCCTCGATACTTGAACGGCTGAAAGGCCGCGACGACCTGCCGATGCTTAAAGTCACCGATTTTATAAGCGACATGGGCGCCGCCTACAAGGCTGCCGACCTTGTTATCAGCCGCGCCGGGGCAAGCAGCATTTCGGAATTTTGCCTCATAGGCAAGCCCGTTATACTGGTGCCGTCGCCCAACGTGGCCGAAGACCACCAGACTAAAAACGCCATGGCGCTGGTCGACAAGGATGCCGCGCTGTACGTCAAGGACGCCGACGCTCCGTCGCAGGTTATAGGGCTGGCCGTAAAAACGGTTAAGGACGACGCGCGGCTGGCCGCGCTCGCCGCCAACATAAAGAAGCTGGCCTTGCCCGACTCGGCCGACACGATAGCCGCAGAGGTGGTGGAGCTGGCACGAAGTAAAGGTGAAAAAGTAAAAGGGTAAAAAGGTGAAAAAAGAATGGCGCAAAGCATTTGGCTTTAAATTCTTAGCGACCGCAGGGAGACGAGAGTATCCTTGAGCGAAGCGAAAAACTCCTTTAACTCCTTTAACTTCTAAAAAACAACAATGGAACTGAACGACATAAAAGCAGTGTATTTCGTAGGCGCCGGCGGTATCGGCATGAGCGCCATCGCCCGCTACTTCCTTCACAGAGGTGTGGTTGTAGCCGGTTACGACAAGACTCCCTCGGCTTTGACCGAGCAGTTGGAAAAAGAGGGAATGTTGATACATTATGACGACAACGTGAGCGAAGTGCCCCACGCCTGCCGCAACCGCGAGTCTACGCTCGTGGTATACACTCCGGCCATACCGGCCGACCATAAGGAACTGACCCATTTCCGGGAAAAAGGCTTCGATGTGGAGAAGCGCGCGCAGGTGCTCGGTATGCTTACGCGCTCGCACAAGGGCCTGTGTTTCGCCGGAACCCACGGCAAGACCACGACATCGGCCATGTGCGCCCACATCATGCACCAGAGCCATGTGGACTGCAACGCTTTCTTAGGCGGCATAACCAAGAACTATTCGTCAAACTACATATTGAGCAAGGAGAGCGATTTCGTGGTTATCGAGGCCGACGAGTTCGACCGCTCGTTCCATTGGTTGCGCCCGTGGATGAGCGTCATAACCTCTACCGACCCCGACCATCTCGACATCTACGGTACGAAGGACGCCTATTTGGAGAGCTTCGCCCACTATACCGAACTGATACAGCCCGGCGGCGCGCTCGTGATACATACCGGACTTGAGGTGAAGCCGCGCGTGCAGGACGGAGTGAAGGTGTACACCTACGGCCGCGACGGCGGCGACTTCCACGCCGAAAATGTAGTGATTGACAACGGCGAGATAACGTTCGACTTCGTGTCGCCGCTTGAGAACGTGCCCGGAATACGCCTAGGGCAGCCGGTGCCGATAAACATCGACAACGGCATAGCGGCCATGGCTATGGCCCAGCTCAACGGATGTACGGCCGAGGAACTGAGGTACGGCATGAGGACTTACCGGGGAGTGGACCGCCGTTTCGACTTTAAGATAAAGACCGACCGCCTAGTGTTCCTGAGCGATTACGCCCATCATCCCAAGGAGATACGCCAAAGCGCCATAAGCATACGCGAGCTTTACAAGGACAAGCGGATAACGGCCATATTCCAGCCCCACCTGTACAGCCGCACGCGCGATTTCTACAAGGACTTTGCCGAAAGCCTGAGCCTGCTCGACGAGGTGGTGCTCTGTGACATATATCCAGCCCGCGAGGAGCCTATCCCGGGTGTTACGTCGCGGCTGATATACGACAATCTTAAGCCCGGAGTGAAGAAAACGATGATACACAAGGAGGACGTGCCCGGGTATGTGCAGGCCAACGATTTCGAGGTGCTTGTCGTGCTGGGGGCCGGCGACCTTGACAATTACGTGCCTGAGATAGAGAAAATACTTTTGGAGAAATATAAATGATGAAGCTGAGGCTCAAGAGGATACTTACCGTTGCCCTGTGCGTTGCCCTTTCGGTGTATGTGGTGCTGGCCATGACGGCCTTCAACAACCCGAGAGAGGCTTATCCCGTGTGCACCAAGGTGATGATAAACATTGAGGACGAGAGCACCAACGGATTCTTGAGCGCCGACGAGATAAGGCGCATATTGGAGCGGGGAAGGCTTTATCCGTTCAAGAAGCGCATGAAGGACGTCAACCCGCGCGACATTGAGGACAAGCTGAAAGACAGCCCGTTCGTAAAGACAGCCCAGTGCTACAAGACCAAGGACGGCTGCGTGAACATAGCCGTCACCCAGCGGCTGCCCGTGATCAGGGTTAAAAATATCGGCGGCGAGGACTATTATCTTGACGACCACGGCGGCATAATGCCCAATTCAAATTATACGTCAGACCTCATCATCGCCACCGGTTATATATCTAAATGGTACGCGCGGGGCTATCTTGCCAGCATGGCTATAGAGATAATGAAAGACGAATTCTGGCGCAACCAGATAGTGCAGATCAACATATTGCGCGACTTAGGCGTGGAACTGGTGCCCCGTGTGGGCGACCATATCGTGTATCTCGGCAGGCTTCCGCAGTCGAAATACGTCAACCGCCGCAAGGCTCTGATAGCCGGTTTCATGACAACGAAGCTCGACCGGCTGGAGAAATTTTACAAATACGGGCTGAGTCAGGCAGGGTGGAACAAGTATTCGTACATCGACCTTGAGTTTGACAACCAGATAATATGCAAGAAGAAATGACAAACAGGTCAACAAATAACAAGGAAACAAAATAAGAAACGTATGGCAGCAAAGGATTTTATCGTAGCAATAGAGCTTGGCTCGTCGAAGGTGACGGGCATCGCAGGCAAGAAAAACCTCGACGGGAGCATATCCGTGCTTGCCGTGGTAAAGGAGGACTCGTCATCGTTTATCCGTAAAGGAATCGTTTACAACATAAACCAGACGGTGCAATGTATATCCAACATCGTCAAGAAACTTTCGGCGGCGTTGAAGTCGGAGATAGCCCAAGTATACGTAGGAGTAGGCGGGCAGTCGATACGCAGCGTGAAAAACGTAATAGTGAAAGACCTGCCCGGCGATACCATCGTTTCCCAAGACATGGTAAACGAGCTGATGGACTATAACCGTAACATGTCTTATCAAGACCAAGAAATCCTTGACGCGGCCACTCAGGAATATAAAGTGGACAACCAACTGCAGCTCGACCCTGTAGGCATACAGTGTGCCCGGTTGGAGGGAAACTTCCTTAACATACTTTGGAGAAAGGCTTTCTACCGTAACCTCAACAAGTGTTTCGATACTGCCGAGGTGGCAATCGCCGAGATGTATCTTGCCCCGCTGGCTTTGGCCGACAGCGTGCTGTCTGATGCCGAGAAGCGTTCGGGGTGCGTACTTGTCGACCTTGGAGCCGACACTACCACCGTATCGGTGTATTACAAGAACATTTTGCGCCACCTTGTGGTAATCCCGCTCGGCGGCAACAACATAACCAAAGACATCGCTTCGCTGCAAATGGATGAGGCTACGGCAGAGAAGATGAAGCTGAAATATGGCTGCGCATACACCGAAAACAGCGATATTGACAACTCTTTGACTTACCCCATAGACGAAGAACGCAGCGTAGAGGCGCGCAAGTTCATAGAAATTGTTGAGGGAAGATTACAGGAAATTATCGAGAACGTGTGGTATCAGGTTCCGTCAGAATACGCTGACCGTTTGCTTGGCGGTATCATCCTGACCGGCGGCGGGTCGAACATGAAAGATATTGACAAGGCGTTCCGCAACCACACTCACGTGGAAAAAATACGCGTGGCGAAATTTGTAACACAAACGATAACGTCGGCCAATCCCGACATAAACGCCCACAACGGTATGATGAACACCGTGCTGGGCATCTTGGCCAAGGGCGACATGAACTGTGCCGGTGAGGAAACGCCTGAACATGGCGACTTGTTTGATAACGAGAAGACAACGAAACCGGCAATGAAGACGGCCGACTTGCACCAGACCCCGCGCAGTGCCGGCGAGATGAGCCCCGGCGTTGTGCCTACGGCCGCCGAGAAAGCGGCCATAGAGGAGCAGAGGCGCAAGGCAGCCGAGGAAGCCGCGCGCAAGGAGGCCGAGGAGGCCGCACGCCTTGAGGAGGAAGAAAAGAACGGCGACAAGAACATGAAGAAGCGCTTTGAGAAAATGAAGCAGTTCTTCAAGAATCTCGTGGCCGAGGAATAAACGGCAGTCGGCGGTGCTGTTGGATAAGAGCGTCGTGGTAATGTTTTAAAATGATAAAAAGCAGATAAAGATATGAATGAAAGACGTAGCATAGTCGATTTCGGCGAACCGGAGAAAAAGAAAAGCATAATAAAGGTCATCGGTGTGGGCGGCGGTGGCGGCAACGCTGTCAACCACATGTATCGTGAGGGCATACATGACGTGTCGTTTGTGCTGTGCAATACTGACAATCAGGCTCTTAGCGATTCGCCTGTGCCGGTGCACTTGCAACTAGGCAAGGAGGGCCTTGGTGCCGGAAACAAGCCAGAGAAGGCGCGCGCGGCGGCAGAGGAAAGCATAGAAGACGTTAAGAAAATGCTCAGTGACGGTACCAAGATGGCTTTCATCACTGCCGGAATGGGCGGCGGTACCGGTACGGGAGCGGCTCCGGTGATAGCCCGGGTGTCGAAAGAGCTTGATATCTTGACCGTGGGCATCGTAACGATACCATTCCGTTTCGAGGGTGAGAAGAAAATAGACCAGGCTCTCGACGGCGTAGAGGAGATGGCGAAACACGTTGACGCGCTGCTCGTCATCAACAACGAGCGCCTGCGCGAGATTTATCCGGAGCTGTCAATACTCGACGCATTCGGCAAGGCAGACGACACTTTGAGTGTTGCGGCTAAAAGTATTGCAGAAATTATAACCGTGCACGGACTGATGAACCTCGACTTCAACGATGTGAAAACCGTGCTCAAGGACGGCGGAGTGGCCATAATGAGTACAGGCTACGGTGAGGGAGAAGGCCGTGTGAAGAAAGCCATCGACGACGCTCTGAATTCCCCCTTGCTCAACGATAACGACATATTCAACTCGAAGAAAATACTTCTCAACATATCGTTCAGCGGCGAGAAGGGCAGCAGCAAGGGCAGTCTGATGATGGAGGAAATGAACGACGTGAACGACTTCATTGCCAAGTTCGATACCAAGTTCGAGTTCAAGTGGGGCTTGGCCACCGACCCGGAACTGGGTGACAAGATAAAGGTCACCATACTTGCCACGGGCTTCGGCATAGAGGATGTTGACGGAATGAACAATCACATCAAGAAACACACGCAGGAGGAGAACGAACGCCGCGCCGAGGAAGAGGAGAAAGCGGCCGAGAAGCGGGCGCGACGCGAACGCATATACGGCGGCGACGGTAAAACGTCAAAATACAAACGACGTCCACACATATACATATTCCGTCAGGAGGACCTAGACAACGACGACGTGATTTCGGCTGTGGAGTCGACACCTACATACAAGCGTACGCGCCAAGAACTTGAAGAGATAAAGAATCAAGCCCTCGGACAGCTAAAGAAACAAGAGCCGGACGAAAGCGCAAGCGTGCAGGGCACGATAAAGTTTGCATGAAAGCAGCCACCTTTCCCCATATCCTTGAGGGGAGGAACTTGGTATGCTTTAGGGCGTGGTGATGTAGGTTGGGCATTTTTTTGTATGTATATTATTAATGTTTAGGCAACAAAGGTAATTCAGCCCTGTCCCTTCGGGAGGGCGGGGTGGGTGTTTACTTTTTAAATTATGATATTATGGAATTATTCGATCAAGTAAGCAATGACATCAAGGAGGCCATGAAGGCCCGCGACAAGGTGCGTCTCGAAACCTTGCGCAATATAAAGAAAGTGTTTCTCGAGGCTAAAACGGCTCCCGGAGCCAATGACACTTTGGAAGACGCGGCGGCTTTGAAGTTACTCGCCAAACTGGCCAAGCAAGGTAAAGAGTCGGCCGCCACGTTTACGGCGCAGGGCCGCAAGGATCTTGCCGACTCGGAACTGGCCCAAGTGGCGGTAATCGAGGAATATCTTCCAAAACCTCTCAGCGAGGCTGAGATAGAGGCGGCAGTGAAGGAAATAATAGCCCGAACCGGCGCGCAGGGCATGAAAGACATGGGGCGTGTGATGGGCGTAGCTTCAAAACAAATGGCCGGACGTGCCGACGGTGGTGCCATTTCGGCTGTTGTAAAGCGTTTGTTGGCCTGATTATTCTTGGTGGTCAATATAAAAAAGCGCGGCCTGTTTGCAAACATCCAAATTGCAAGCAGGCCGCGCTTTTTTGCCATGTCTGTGGAGAAAAGTTTTATTTCATTTCGTCGTCGGCATACCGGCGCAGTTTTTCCAGCCCCTTTTCGAGCGTTGCGCGTGGGCAGGCAATGTTTATGCGGACGAACGGGCGTTCCGTCTCGCCGTACATTTCGCCGTCGTTCAGCCATAGTTTTTCGCGTTCAAGCAGTTCTTCCACTATAACGGGCGACGGCTTGCCGAGCGCCGAGCAGTCAACCCATACTAGATAAGTGCCCTCCAGTTTTGTCACTGTAAGCATCGGCAGATGTTCGGCGAAGTACGTTTTCAAGTACTCGTAGTTGCCGTAAAGGTAATCAAGCAGTTCCCTGAGCCATTTTTCTCCTTCGTTGTAGGCCGCCTGCAAGGCCGTCACTCCGAACGGGTTTACGTCGCACACTTCGTTTATGTTGATAGCCTTGTCTATGCGTTGGCGCGTTTCGGGGTCTGCCGCCGTTATGTTGGCAATCTGCGTACCGGCTATGTTGAACGTCTTGGTCGGAGCCGTGCACGTGGCCGAGTGTAGCAGGAAATCTTCCGAAATTGAGGCGAATGGCGTGTATTTGAAGCCCGGCATTGTGATGTCGCAGTGTATTTCGTCAGAGATTACGAACACTCCGTGCCTCAGGCAGATGTCGCCCATGCTGGCCAGTTCGTCGCGTGTCCATACGCGTCCGGCCGGGTTGTGCGGGTTGCACAGCAGGAATACTTTCACCTGCGGGTCGGCCGCTCGGTGTTCAAAGTCGTCGAAGTCGATAGTGTAAGTTCCATCGGCGTAGACCAAATGGTTGTCTTCCAACACGCAACCGTTGTTCCTTATCGACGAGAAGAAGCAGTTGTACACCGGTGCCTGCACCAATACCTTGTCGCCGGGCGATGTCATCGCCTTGATAATCGCCGACACGGCCGGCACCACTCCGCTGGTGTATATCATCCATTCGCGTTGCATAGTCCAGCCGTAACGGCGGCTAAACCAGTTTATTGCGGCCTCGTAATAAGAGCCGGGCACGTGCTCGTAGCCGAACACCCCGTGGTCAACTCTCTTGCGCAAGGCATCGATTACGCATGGCGCAGTGCGGAAATCCATGTCGGCAACCCACATGGGCAGCGCGTCGTCCACATGCCCGCCGTCCCATTTCTCGCTGTCGGTGCCGCGGCGGTCTACAATCTCGTCAAAATCAAAAAATCCCATATCGTTGTATTGTAAGTTGTATGTTCATGGGCGCAAAGTTACTGAATAAACGCCTGAAAGCGAGCCTTTTTTCTATTATAACTGTCCGCATTTTCGGCGAAAAGTGAATAAATCAGTAAAAACAGATACGCCAATGAATGTTTTTTTGTACTTTCGCATCGTGTAAGTCAAACTAATAAGCATAAGATAAAGCTGAATTTCAAGTACATAAAAACTACTATATAACAATGAAACAAAATAGTGTTAAGCCGGCCGAGGGCAAATTAGGAGTCCTTTGTGTCGGCCTCGGAGCCGTAAGTTCGACGTTCATCACGGGTGTGTTGATGATAAGGAACGGTATGGGTAAGCCTGTCGGCTCAATCACTCAAATGGCAAAAATACGTGTCGGAAAGGGAGAAGACAGGCGGTATGAGCACATATCAAATATCGTACCGATGCCAACGCTTGGCGATTTGGAATTCGGCGCGTGGGACATTTTGCCCGACAACGCTTTCGAGAGCACGCTGAACGCCGGCGTACTTGACGGCCGTGACATTTATCCGGTAAAGCAGGAGCTTGAGAAAATAGTCCCGATGCGCGGTGTTTACGACCCCGACTATGTGAAAGCTATCGACGGCACATGGACCAAAGACACGAGCCTTACGCGCTGGGAGCTTATGGGGCAGGTGCGCGAAGACATACGCACGTTCAAGCGTGAGCACGGTTGTGCACGCATGGTTGTGGTATGGGCGGCGTCAACCGAGATTTACGTTCCGCGCGAAGACAGTGTGCACGGCAGCCTTGAGGCTCTTGAGGCCGCTATGAAAGCCGACGACCGCCGCCATATAGCGCCGTCAATGTGTTATGCTTACGCCGCAATGGCAGAAGGCGCGCCGTTTATAATGGGCGCCCCGAATACGTGTATCGACATACCCGCGATGTGGCAGCTGGCCGAGAAAACGGGCACTCCGATAGCCGGTAAGGACTTTAAGACCGGTCAGACTATGATGAAGACCGTGCTCTCGGCGGCTTTCCGTACACGTATGTTGGGTGTCAACGGCTGGTTTTCTACCAATATCCTCGGCAACAGGGACGGTCTTGTGCTTGACGTTCCCGAGAATTTCAAGACAAAGGAGGTTAGCAAGCTCGGTGTGATTGACACCATTCTGAGCGGCGACGAGTATCCCGAGCTTTACTCCGACATATTCCACAAGGTGCGCATCAACTACTATCCGCCGCGCGGCGACGATAAGGAGGGGTGGGACAACATCGACATTTTCGGATGGATGGGCTACCCCATGCAGGTGAAAGTAGACTTCCTGTGCAAGGACTCAATACTTGCCGCGCCGTTGTTGCTTGACCTTGCGCTGTTGTCCGACCTTGCCCTGCGCGCAGGCCGCCACGGCATACAACGCTGGTTGTCGTTCTATCTCAAGAGTCCGATGCACACCGACGGCGAGAAACCGGTGCACGACCTGTTCCAGCAGTACACCATGTTGAAGAACGCTATACGCGAAATGGGCGGATATGAAGCCGACGAAGAGGTTGACTGACGTGAAGATAACAAAGAAAAGACTGTTGCAATCGCTGCCGGCGGTGCCGGTGGCGATTGTTTTTATTATGTATGCGCTGACGTTCCGTCCATGGTCGGCAGGGTGTATGGCACGTTCCGTAGCACTGGTTGAGCGTGTTTCATATTACGAGCTGCTGGCCGACGGCCGTCCTGTGGCGGTGTTCCGCTCTTTCGGTGACAGCCTTTCGCTTGAAGGACTGTCGCCGGCCGGTGATTCTTCGGCTGTGTTACGGCGGCGCGTCTCGGGGTGTTGGGTCAACAGGTGGCCGCTGTTTGCCTCGTGCCGTGGGCTTTTGCTCGTGGCAGACGATGACAGCCTTGAGTCGGTAAGGACATCTCTCGCAGGCAGGAGGCTGCGCTCAGTGCTGAGGAACGAGGTGGAACGTCTTGGGCGCAGTCTGTTGCTGATGGACAAAAGGGAGGATGAAGCCGACTATTACATGCGTGTGCACAACGTGGTTGACGACGGTTACAACACCGTGGCGGCGTATACGGCAAGGGTGAAGGCGGCCCGGCAGCAGGCCGACAGCCTGTATGCGGCGCTTGGCTCGGCAGTGTCGGCGCGTCGGCTGGTGTTGAGGCGCGTGGCGCGTTATGTTTTATTATATAACGACACATCCGGTGTGGTTGTCAGAAAACCTTGCGTCAGGGTGTCAAACGGCGGCGCGGGGCGTTTCGCCTTGTTGCAGACGGCAGACCGCAAGACCGTCACCGGCGCTTCGGCGTTGTATCTTCACCAGTGGCTTGTGCCGGGTGTCAAGGCGGGCGACAGCGTAGTCGTGGCATCTATACCGGGCTGCGGCAACGGTGAGCGCGGCGTTACCGACCCCGCGTCGGCCACGTTTGCCGGGGCTGCCACCGGTGATATGAAGCATGGGGTGCCGTCACTGCTTGCTCCCGACGGCAGTCCGGTGTTTACGCGCGGCGGCTTTTTTGCCGGTTTCAGCATCGGCGACAGGGTGGTTGAACCGGGATTTTTCGGTTTTGGATTAAATCGTTTGTTGCCATGAAAGCAGTCTCTTTAATTCTTACGGCCGTGCTGGCTGTGCTTGTGCAGTCGTGCGTTGACTCGCGTCCGGTTGGCTCTTCCATAATAAAAAGCGGAAAGTTCACTTATACAGGACAGGTTTCAGGCGGCCGGTATGACGGTTACGGAGTGCTTTCGGTTGGCGACTCTATTGTGTATAGCGGCCAGTGGAGCAAGGGGCTGAGGCATGGTCACGGCACGGCTGCCGACTCGCTGGGGCGCAAGGTGTCGGCCTTGTGGCGGGCCGATACTATTGTGCGCGGCATGGTGAGCGATTCTTCGGGCGTTTACCGCGGTGAGTTCGACCGCAGTCTGGCTTTCAGCGGGCACGGCGTATGGCGCGGGCGCGACGGTTCTTGGTATGACGGCGCATGGAAGGACGGGCGGCGCAACGGCTTCGGAGTAGGCGTAACGGCCGGGGGTAAGGTACAGGCTGGCGAGTGGAAGGACGGCCGCTATCGTGGAGAGCGCATGACTTACACCGCCGAACGCATCTACGGCATCGACATCTCGCGCTACCAGCACGGCAAGGGGCGCAAGCGTTACGCCATAAACTGGGGCAAGTTGCGCGTGACCCACCTTGGCGACATCAGCCGTAAGAAGGTGAACGGCGAGGTTGACTATCCAGTGTCGTTCGTCTATATCAAGTCTACAGAAGGAGCTTCGGTGCGCAATCCTTATTTTCTCAGCGACTACCGCGCCGCGCGGCGGCACGGAATACCCGTGGGCGCGTACCATTTCTTCTCTACTACGTCCAAGCCGTCGCAGCAGGCGCGCTATTTCCTGCGTAATTCGCGGTTTATGAAAGGCGACTTGCCACCAGTGCTCGACGTAGAGCCTTCGCCGCGGCAGATAGCGCGGGTAGGCGGCGCGAAGGCTTTGCTTGACCGCGTGCGTACATGGCTGAGGGCTGTGGAGAAGGCTACGGGAACGCGCCCCATATTATACGTAAGCCAGCAGTTCGTGAACAAATACTTATCTTACGCGCCCGATTTGGCGCGCGACTATATGATATGGATAGCCCGTTACGGCGAATACCGCCCCGACGTGCGCCTTGCCATCTGGCAACTCTGCCCCGACGGGCGCGTAAACGGGATACACGGCGAGGTTGACATAAACGTGTTCAACGGCTATCACGACAGCTTCTCGAAATTCCTTAACACCGAAACGATAGGAAACTGATTGTGCGCAAACGGTTTGCACACTATGTGCGGACGGCTTGCACACATTGTGCAGACAGCTTTCCCGTTTTGTGCAGACCGTCTGCACATTTTACGATAACGCTATTATAAATAATGAAAAGATGCCGCACGGTAATCGTGACGGCGCCTTTCATCTTGAATGTGGCTTGCCTGCGCAGGGCTACTTCATGTTTATTATTGCCGTGGTTTTCGCCAAGCCGATAACGAATCTTACGGTTGTAGCTACGCATAACATATTCAACGGCGTATGCTTTATGACGGGAAAGGCGGGGGTCTTTTGCAGAATAAAATAATAAAAGCCGTTACATGTATGGTAGTAACGGCTTTTATGTGGTTAAAAATCGAATGTTTTGGTTATCGTTCCGTCGTAAGTCACGATTTCTATGCTTACCTCGTCGCCCTTGGCTGGCGTGAAAGGCAGGCGCGCCACGGCTACGCTGAGGTATGCGGTGGTGGAGTAATACTCGGGCACTCCTGCTTGGTCGTGGTACAGCTGCAGGCTTGCCGTGCGCGTGCCGTCGGCCTTTGTTTCCACGCCGAGGTTGATTATGCCCAGCGTCTGTGTGCCGTATTCACCGTCTACGGCACCCGTTTTTATCGAGAGTTCTAGGTTAAGGTACTTGCCGTTACGGCTTTTCCATGCGCTTACGAGCGTCACGGGGTCGGTCTTTACGTCTCCTTCCAGTTCCGCGATGTCGGTAGGTGTAGGCACCAACACTTGTCCCATGGCCATCGGTTCGGCCTTGGCGCGCCCGTCGCCTTTGTCCACCTTATTATAATATAGCAGCGCACGGTAAAACGTATCGGGCTTTTCGGCCCATGCGGCCTGTACCGCCCTTGTGAACGGGAGCGTTTCGCCGTCGTCGGTCTCTACGCCTGTTATCATGGCTTGGCCGTCGGTCTGTGCTTCGACGAAGTCGGCCCGCATGTTTGAAAGACTGCCTTCGCCGGTGTCGTAAGCCTCGTTCTCGCAGGCAAAAAACAGCGGAACTACAGCCAGGAGCATAGCTTTCTTGATAATATTCATTGCCGGGCTTTGATGAAATTGATTGCCGGGTAGGCATACATGGTCAGCATACGTTCTGTGAGGAACGCCTCGTCTTTGGCAGGCAGGTCGATTTTCGCCAGTTGTCCGGCAATGTATTCCATGAAAGAGTCATGTTCCTTGGCCGTGTAACGGTCAGCGTGCTCATTTTGGCTGGTAAGCTTGTCAAAGGCGATGAAGTTTGACGGATAAAGGCGGTAGTTGCGGTGTATCTCGTGGTCGATGTGTTTTGCTATGATGTCGAACACTTCGGTCTTAGGTGTCTCAGGGTTGATTGTGTCAAGCCAAGCGTCTATGCACGGCGCGCAATGGTAGTGAACACGCCCCTTGTAGCCCATTATGCCGGTGCGCATACTGGTCACGTCGTCTTCGGCTGACTTCTTCCACTGTGGGTTGTCGCGCTTCAGCTGGAACTCACGGGCTTTCAGGTAGTCGCACGGGTCGTATTCGTATGAAATAGCCAGCGGCACTATGTGCAGGCGGCGGAGCTTTTCCACCACGTCGCCGCGCCCTCCGCCGATGGCCATCATCTTCAGTATGGCCGGCTGGGTGAGGTCGTTAGAGTCTTTTGCCCGCCCTTCGCGCTGCGCTATCCAGATGTTGTCGCGCTTTTCCTCGATGACGAAATGCATGTAATCGGACATCACACGGCTGGCCGCGAGCGTCTCCCTAGGTGGCAGGCCGCGCTTTACGATGAATGATTTATTCACCCTGACAAGGTCTTTTACCCACGGCAGTGCCAGCAGATTGTCGCCTATCGCTATTTCGCAGGTGGTCTTGAATCCTGAGTCGAGCAACAGTTTGTCAAGAAAACCTGAGTCCAATACGATGTCACGGTGGTTGCTTACGAACGTGTAACGTCCTTCCACGTCGACCGCCGAGGCGTCCATGTCGCATCCGGAGGTCAGCTTGTTTGCCAATGACTGTACGAATCCGTAACAGAAAGAAGCCTGAAATTCAAGGTTGGTCTTGCACGCAAGCATCTTATTGCGTGCTTCTTCGAACGTCAAACCGGGAGCCGCCACGGCTAGGACTTGCCTGAATTGTGGATCGGCAAGCAGCCTTTCAAACACTGAAGGCAGTTCTTCTGGCTCGTAAGGGCGTATCTCATCAAATTCAACGGGAACTTTCATTGTATTCAATGTTTATGCGTTTGATTTGAGTTAAAACATTCAAGGGAGTTAAAGGAGCTAAGGACGAATGTCTTGTTATTTGTCGTTGAAGTATTGCCAACTAAGCATTTGTCTTTAAATCCTTTAACTCCCTTGACAGCTTTAAATCCTTTGTAAGTTACCTGAATTGGTTTTCCACTATGTCCGTAAGCACGTCTGTCATGTTGAGACCGGCTGCCTTGACTTGTTGTGGAATGAAGCTAGTGGCCGTCATGCCGGGAGTGGTGTTGACTTCAATCATGTTTATCTTGTCGACTTCACGTCCGTCGCTTCCCGTGCCGCGGCTTATTATATAGTCAATGCGTATCATACCATTACAGTGCAGAATGTCGTAAATCTGACTTGTAATCTCATTTACGCGCTCGGTCGTTTCCGGAGCGAGGCGGGCGGGCGTTATCTCCTGTACCTGTCCGTTGTATTTGGCGTCGTAGTCAAAGAATTCATGCTGCGTAACCACTTCCGTTGCGGGCAGCACGACGCTCTTGTCGCGGGTTTTGTAGCAGCCTATCGATATTTCAGTACCTTGGATAAACTGTTCTACCATGACATCCTCGCTCTCCATCATGGCTTTGCGTATGGCAGGCGCAAGCTGGTCTTTGTTCTTTACCTTGGACACTCCAAAGCTGCTGCCGTCGGCCGCCGGTTTCACAAAGCACGGCATTCCGATGCGCTTTTCAATCTCGTCGTCGCTGACTATTTCCTCGTATCCCTTACGGATAAGCAGGCTGTCGGCTACGCGGACACCATAGCCGCGTAAGTATTGGTTAAGTACGAATTTGTTGAACGTCAGTGCCTCGACAAGTACTCCGCTTGTGGAGTATGGCACATGTACAAGCTCAAAGTAGCCTTGTAGTATGCCGTTTTCGCCCGGAGTGCCGTGTATGGTTATGTAGGCGTAATCGAATTGCATGAATTTACCATTCTCCATGAACGAGAAATCGTTGCGGTCGACGGGCGTAGTAGTGCCGTCAGGCAGGTTGACGTGCCAGTCAATACCTTTTACGACGACTATGTAGACATCGTATCTGTCCTTGTCGAAAAAAGAGTAAAGTCCTTGGGCGGAGCGCAAGGAAACTTCATATTCGGATGAATCGCCTCCGCATACTATGGCAATCGTTCTTTTGAGATTTTTCATAATATATCTTTTTATTTTAATTCATTTCCTTTTATAAATGTCTTCCATTTATTTATTAGCCGTTCCATGTCGTCAGGAAGCGGCGACGTGAAATCCATCTGCTTTCCGGTTGTGGGGTGTATGAAACCAAGGGTTTTTGCGTGTAAAGCCTGCCGCGGGCATGTCTTGAAGCAGTTATCTATGAACTGCCGGTAGCTGCCGGTGCGGTTGCCGCGCAGAATCTCTGTGCCTCCGTATCTTTCATCGGCAAATAGCGGATGGCCGATATGCTTCATGTGAGCCCGTATTTGGTGGGTGCGCCCTGTTTCAAGTACACATTCAACGAGCGTCACATATCCGAAACGTTCCATCACGTGGTAGTGTGTTACTGCATGTTTGCCGGTCTCTGAGTCGGGCGGGAACACTGTCATGCGCATGCGTTCTTTCGGGTCGCGCCCTATGTTGCCCTCAATGCGGCCGTTGTCTTCGGTTAAATTGCCCCACACAAGTGCGTTATAGCTACGGTGTGTGGTTTTATTGAAAAACTGCAGGCCGAGTTTTGTTTTCGCATTTGGCGTTTTAGCTATTACAAGCAGTCCGCTCGTGTCTTTGTCTATGCGGTGAACCAAGCCTACTTCCGGGTCGTTGGGATCGTACGTCGGCACGTCTTTCAGGTGCCAAGCCACGGCGTTCACCAATGTGCCGTGCCAGTTCCCGCACCCCGGATGAACCACAAGTCCGGCGGGCTTGTTTATCACCATCAGTTCCGAGTCTTCATAAATAATGTCAAGCGGAATATCTTCGGGCTCTATTGTGTTGTCATACTGTGGCCTGTCGAGCATCAACGTAATAACGTCAAGCGGGCGTACTCGGTAATTGCTTTTCACCGGCTTGTCGTTTACGTGTACAAAACCGGCGTCTGCCGCGCGCTGTATGCGGTTGCGGCTTGTGTGCTGCAGCTTTTTGAGCAAGAATTTGTCAATGCGCAAAGGCTCTTGTCCTTTGTCTACGACAACGCGCAGATGTTCATACAGTTGCTGCCCATCTTCGTCTTCAAGTTCAATGTCGTCGATGTAGTCTTCTGCCATAATATTCTCGTGTCGCAAGAGATATCGGTCGCGCTTTCTATTCCGGACCGGTCACAACTTCAAACTCGTCCACTTCGCTTTCTTGTTCTGGCCCGGTGTAAAGCACTCCGTCTGCCTGCATTGGCTCGGCCAAAGAGTCTCCGTATTCGTCGAAATAGTCTTCAGGTGCTGCATATACGATAGAGTCGTTAATGTCACGCATACCGTCGCCGACTTGTATGACTATGATGTCATTGACGGATACTTTCTGCCCGTTGTGCAGTAATTTGCCTTTCGATTTCAATCCGTACACCCATTCGTTTTCGCCGGGGATGTATTCCGTAGGGCCAACTTTGAAGCCCATTGCTATCAGTTTGGCTCGGGCTTCGCGGTATGAGCAATTGTCGATGATGTCGGGGATTGTCAGCATTGGCGAGTGCGACGAGTTTATAACTACGTAAACCGTGCGCCCTGACTTGACTCCCTTGCCCGGTTCAGGTGACTGTTCGAGTATGCAGTCGGGTGGTAATGTCTTAACGTATCCCGTATCGCTTACAACCACGTTCAGTTTGTTGGCTGTCAGAATGTGCTCGGCATCGGAGAACTGCTTGTGCTTTACATTGGGAACTGTTATCACTTCACCGTGATGGGTGTATATGTCAAGACCTATCTTTGTGCCCCAGCATAGCAATATTACGACAACCAGCATGGCGGCAAGGTTGCTCCATAGCCGCAGGCTGAAGATTTTTCTGAAGAAATCTTTAGTCTTCATTTTGTCGTTATATTTTTATTAATGTTGTCAGTTGTCGTAAGTGCAAAGGTATGAAAAAAACAGAAAGAAGCAAAGACATTGCTTTACTTCTTTCTTTTTCCTGTCCAATTTCTTTCGAACCGGTGGTTATTTTCCGTGGTGCTCGTCTGAAACGGTAAGTTTCTTGCGTCCCTTTGCGCGGCGTGCCGCAAGCACGCGGCGGCCGTTCTTAGTAGCCATTCTCTCGCGGAAGCCGTGCTTGTTCACTCTTCTTCTGTTGTGCGGCTGAAATGTTCTTTTCATATTTGCTTTTTATTTTATTGTTATTCGTTTTCACACTTTGGGCTGCAAAAGTACGCATTTCTTTTTAAATAAACAAGAATTGAGCGTTTTTTAGCTGTATGTTTTTATGTTTTTTCTAAAAAAATAGTAACTTTGCGCCCTGAAAGTCAACTTTTTAGGTGAAGAATACCTCTATCGGCGTGGCACGTGCTGATAAGGTAATGAAATTTTATTCATCGTTTTCAATATGGCAATAATTATTTAATTACATATTTAATTATGATTAACTCACAGGAAATAAAGAAAGGTACATGCATCCGCATGGACAATCAAGTATGGATTTGCATCGATTTCCAGCATGTAAAGCCGGGTAAGGGTAACACCGTGATGCGTACGAAGCTGAAGAACGTTACCGACGGCCGTGTGCTTGAGCGCACTTTCCAGATAGGTTTCAAGCTCGAAGACGTGCGTATAGAGCATCGCCCTTACCAATATTTATATGAAGACCCGACGGGGCTTATCTTCATGAACCAAGAGACATTCGAGCAAATACCGATTAACCGCGACTCGATAATCGGCGTTGATTACATGAAGGAGGGCGATGTCGTAGAGGTTGTAACCGACACTACCGACGGCACCATACTTTATGCTGAGATGCCTGTTAAGACCAACCTGCGCGTTACCCACAGTGAACCGGGCATCAAGGGCGACACTGCAACTAACGCTACTAAGCCGGCTACGCTTGAGACCGGGGTTGAGGTGCGTGTGCCGTTGTTCATCAACGAGGGCGACCTTATTCAGATAGACACCCGCGACGGCAGCTATTTGAATCGTGTGAAGGAATAACATTTCATAGCCCCGATTTCAGTAATTGAAGTAGCTAAGGGAGTTAAAGCTGTTAAAGGCAATAGCTGTTATAATGACATTAAGTAACAAAGCGTGTGTCTTCAACTGCTTTAACTCCCTTGATTATTTTGATTGTCTTAAAAAACTAATATCAATGAAATACTCTTTTGTCGTTCCTGTGTATAACCGTCCCGACGAGGTCGACGAACTTCTTGATAGTCTTACACGGCAGACCTTCGGTGATTTTGAAGTGATAATAGTTGAAGACGGCAGTGCCGTAACGTGTAAGGACGTATGCGCCAAATATGAAAACAGACTTGCCTTGCGCTATTTTGCAAAGCCTAACAGTGGACCGGGACAAAGCCGCAACTACGGTGCCGAGCGTTCCAAGGGCGAGTATCTCATTGTGCTTGATTCAGATGTCGTGCTGCCTGAAGGTTATCTGCTGGCGGTTGACGAAGAACTGAACCGCGAACCGGCCGACGCTTTCGGCGGCCCGGATCGTGCGCACGTCTCGTTTACCGACACACAGAAGGCAATAAGCTACTCCATGACGAGTTTTTTCACCACGGGCGGAATACGTGGCGGCAAGAAGAAACTTGACAAGTTTTATCCACGTTCCTATAATATGGGCATACGCCGCGACGTTTACCTGCGTCTTGGAGGGTTCTCGAAGATGCGTTTTGGCGAGGATATAGATTTCAGCATACGCATATTCAAGGCTGGATGCCGTTGCCGCCTGTTTCCCGAAGCGTGGGTCTGGCACAAGCGGCGTACTGATTTCCGGAAGTTTTTCCGCCAAGTGTTCAACAGCGGGATTGCACGCATCAATCTTTATAAGAAATATCCCGAATCTCTGAAACTTGTCCATTTACTGCCTATGGTGTTTACCGTAGGTGTCAGTACACTTGTTCTGACATCTGCTGTCGGGCGCATCTTGATGGAGTATGACAGCATAGCCCGTTGGTATTGGTTGTGCGCCGGGCCGTGGTTGCCGATTCTTTTTTATTGCCTGCTCATTTTTGCCGATTCTTCCATTGTAAACAAAAGTATGAAGGTGGGGGCGCTCAGTGTGCCTGCGGCGTTTGTCCAGCTTTTCGGTTATGGCTGCGGTTTCATTACCGCATGGTGGAAAAGGTGCGTCAAAGGACAAGATGAGTTCCATGCTTTTGATAAAAACTTTTATAAATAACAAGTACCGTAGTTTTATTAAGGGATGTATTAGGGCGTTTTTTTATTTGCCATGTCTAAACTTTCAATCAACCAATGGGCGGAAGAAGACCGCCCTCGTGAGAAGCTGATGCGCCTCGGGGCGTCGGCGTTGACCAACGCAGAGCTGTTGGCCATACTCATAGGGTCGGGGTCGCACGACGAAAGCGCCGTCGACTTGATGAAGCGCGTGCTTGCCGATTGCGGCAACAACTTGAATACATTGGGTAAGATGACTATATGGCAGCTCGCTGGCGGAAAGTATAAGGGCCTCGGCCCGGCGAAGGCCGTTGCCATACTAGCGGCGTGCGAGCTGGGCAAGCGTCGGCAAGTTGAGGATGCCGAGAAGCGTGAAAAGCTCGATTCGGCAATGGCCATATACGATTATATGCACCCTAAAATGCAGGATTTGGATGTCGAGGAAGCGTGGGTGTTGCTCATGAACCAGAACCTAAAGTTGATAAAATGTGTCATGCTGTCACACGGAGGCATCACCGAGACGGCTGTTGATGTACGTCTGGCGGTAAAAAACGCGCTGCTTTGCAACGCCACGGTCATGGCTCTTTGTCACAATCATCCAAGCGGTAACGCTTCGCCGAGCGGCGATGACGACAGACTGACGCAGAAGTTGAAAAAGGCTTGTGAGCTGATGCGCCTGCATCTGCTTGACCATGTTATAATAACCGACGGCCGTTATTATAGCTATTCGGATGAAGGGCGGTTGTGAAATACGGCAGGTTTTAGGCCGTATCAGGAGTTATCTTTTGGTTCCATTGATTTTTTTGGGGAATGATATACCAGTTGACCTAGAATTTTATTACATTTGATACCAGTTGATTATTTTTTAGATAATGTAGATATTTATATAAAACGCCATAGCATTGGCGGTGCTACGGCGTACAGCGATTTATCAACTCCTCGCTGCCAAAAATCTGCCTATGGCCTTTGAGGCCATTTCCTACAATGTGATTTGATATATTCCCACAAACCGTTACGTTTACGGAAATAGTCAATCACACTGACAGGTTTTTCAGCAGTTTTACACTTACAACGTGCCATGCTCTAATTACTTATGATTTGGTGGAGTCACATGGCAAAACATGCTATCCACTTATTCACAATTTGAGGCGCGTATAGTTTAAAATGATATTGCAAACATAAGAAAAATCATTGACATTGCCAAACGAAATGCCAGTGATTTTTCTTATTTTTTCCGCTAAGTCTTTCTTGAAAACTCTTTGAAATATTTGTTCTTTCCAAGAATTTTTCGTATCTTAGCCTGTGAAATAATGACATAAACTAACCATTACGAAGGCTATGAGGGGATTGGAAAAATTCAACAGTTTGGTATCGTTAATCACCTATTTCAAGGATGATGACACCTGCAAGCGGTTCTTAAAGGAACAGCGGTGGGGAGACGACGTCGTTTGCCCCTACTGCGGACAGCACCATTGCCATACACGTTCTAATGGACAGTTCCGTTGCCCGAACTGTCTGAACAACTTTTCAGTCCTCGTGGGTACAGTCTTCGAGAATACGAAAGTGTCACTGGTCAAGTGGTTTGCAGCCATGTACCTTATATCATCGCACAAGAAGGGCGTGTCATCCCACCAGTTGGCAAAGGACATTGACGTTACGCAGAAAACGGCATGGAACATCCTGCAAAAGGTACGTTCGCTGTTCAAGCAAGACGACAGTGTGGAATTGTTCGAAGATGTCGAGTGTGACGAGGCGTACATCGGAGGCCGTGAGAGGAACAGGCACGAAAGCAGGAGGACGGAAGGCACACAGGGACGCTCGGTGAAGACCAAGACACCCGTCTTCGGCATGGTGCAGAGAAACGGCAGTGTCATTGCCGTAAAGACAGCCGACACCAAGGGTGCGACCATCATGCCTATAATAAGGCAGTTCGTGAGGGAAGGGGCACGTATCTTCACCGACGAATACATCGGCTACCGCAGCCTTAACGAAAGTGAATACGGCCACGGCGTTGTCAACCACAAAGACAGGCAGTTCGTTGACGGAGACAGCCATACGAATACGATAGAGGGTTTTTGGGCGCAGTTGAAGCGTTCGTTGTTTGGCGTGTACCATTTCGTATCGGCGAGATACCTGCAAAGATATGTTGACGAGGCCGTATTTAGGTTTAATACGAGGAAGCAAACAGAAGGCGAGCGTTTTGGCATCATGTTCGTGCGTTCGATAGGCACGTTCAGTTATGCTGACGTGAGGAACGTCGGGTAACAGTTTGTTTTTTCGGGATATTTTTCATATATTTGCAGAAAACGTGATATTTATTATAAATGTTTAAAACATAAAGATTATGTCAAAACAATTAGATTTCAAACGTTTTGAAATGCTTAAAGAAAACCAACTTATCGAAGAACAAAGAGAGTGGACGGCAAGTCAGTGGGAAGCATATTATGCCCATAATGGAATGTGGGCAAATACCATTCCATTTGCGGAATTTGATAAATTGGCAAAAAATAAACTTTATCAAATGTGGAAGGAGAAATATGGAAGTAATTATAAGTGATGAAGTTAAAAACTCGTTATTTGAATATTTGGGTTTTCTATTATTATATCCAATCTCTTTTAAAAGGGCGTATCAAAAATATTGTAATATGAGGGATAAAATATTACAAATAGGCCAAACCCCATTTATGTACCCTATTTGTAAGTATAAAGATTTAGGCCAAATTTTTGATAAGAAAAGACAGCCTTTGAATAAATTTCTTAGGCAATTTGTATATCAAGACGAAGCAAAACATCCATGGACATTTTCGTATCTTATAAATCCAGATACAAATCAGATACGAATTATTAAAATGATGTATTCTTCATACATCAAAGAAAATGATGATATTATATTACAAGATAAAATTAATAGGATTATAACTGAATGTATCAATAAGGTTTTGAACAATTTATAATTGACGATTTGCTTTATCGTCATTTATAAATTAACTAGGTCAACTAGTATATTATTCCCTTTTTTGACCACAATATCGGGCGCGTCACAGCTTATCAGATACGTCCTGCCGCCGTTCAGCCTGATGTAGAAACAGTTTGAATAATTGCCGACGTATTCAAAATGTCTGCCGAGACATCCGCCTGAAAACCAACCTATGTAGCCGCAGTATGCACCGCTTCCGCAAAGGCGGAGTAGCTCGGAGGGGCTTCCGTTCCATAGTCCGGCATCGTGTATTTCGGCGTAACCGAACGTTTTATGACCCATCACGCGGTGCAATATGATAGCCTCGGCGGTCAGTTCCACACTTTTCGGCGATATGAGGTAAAAGTAAATCATGCAGGCGGCCACTATCGCCGTAGTGGCGGTAAGTATGACTATTCCCTCAGTGACCGGGTCGTTTACCGCCACATACCATGTCGGGATGAAAACGGCAGCAAGCAAAATCAGCGTCCCTCGTGTGACGTAAGTTACGGTTTTGCTTTTTCCCACTTTGAATGTTTGGCTTGTACATGTCCTGATTTCTTGCGTTTGTGTCATGACAGTCTTGTTGGTCGGTGTGTTTCCTATAATGCAAAGATATATGAATAATTCTATTTTTCGATACACCGTGCGCCTTTTTTCTTCCTTTTAACCCAAATCTCTCATTAAGATTTAATCATTCTTGTACAGAATGTTCTGTAATGACTTGAAATCCAGTGTTTTACGTTATGCTTTGCAAAATGCCGTCTTTTGCCTTCCAAGAGGCGGCCTTTTACGCTGCGAAAGGTCATCTTTTACGTTGTAAAAGTGGTTCATCCGCAGTTCAGGTGTATGTTAGAATCGTGCAGTGCAAACAGTCTTAGTTTGAAATACTTGTCATCCCTGAAGCC
>CAJMAO010000013.1 GCA_905211345.1 uncultured Prevotella sp. | reverse complement strand
GAAAAACAACGGCCGGGCACGGAAAAGAGGGCGGAATATTGCCGGCGGGGCAGGCGGAACGGACAGGAACGGGCACGGCGGACACCGGACAAGACGCACCGGGCAAAGCATTGCGGCGGCGGAAACCACGACCAAAATTGCAGAAGGCAAGCTTTTACGACGTAAAAGATGACCTTTCGCAGCCTAAAAGGCTATCTTTTAGACGACAAAAGACGGCATTTTGTAACGCACAACATAACACACTGGATTTCAATAAGTTGTAAGACAAGAAAAAGACAGCCGTAAAAACTCAATCAAAAACGAGCAAGTTAGGCGCATGGACAAGCTTGAAACCATCATCAAGGACAGCCGCATTAGAAAACGTTACCCCACAATGTTCCTCTAACCCATAAAGAGCGTGCTCGTGGCCGAACAAATGGCAACGCGGCTTTATATTAAGTACCCGCCGCCGCAATATGACATCGCCATGATGAGCAGAGCCTGAACCGTAATCGGAGAAATCCATTACGCCGAACGGCGGCTGATGGGTTACAAGTACGTCTACGCCGCAAGGGATGTCAAGCAAACGCCTGTCATACAAGCCGTTTACGCAATCTTGCATAAACATAGGCACACCGTAAAACGTCAGACCATCAACGATTACGGACGAACTACAAAGATAATGAACGTCAGAAGGCAGACCTTCAACGGCGTCCGCGCCATACATACAGTCGTCATGATTGCCTGCAATGAATATCTTATGGCGGTATGGCAAATCGCAAAACCAATTCATGAAATCATACGCCTCGGCCTCCGAGCCTGCGAAAGTAAAGTCGCCTGAATGTACAACGACGTCAGCTTCGGGCAAATCATGCAGTTCGCCGTGCCTGCCATGTGTGTCAGAAATATGAAGTATCCTCATTGATTGTTATTTTAACGTTGTCAACCGTGTTTTCACCCGACGAGAAAACCCTAAACAAACCGCCGTCAGACAAGTCGCTGAAAACGGCGTCGCAGTCTTTGTGGATGGGCACAACACCTATCTTTGGCATTGTCGACCGGCATACGTCAAGTAAAGTATCAATATCAGCATGACCGCTGGTATGAAAACCGTCGCGCGTCCCATCGGCTATATGGTTGCCGAAAAGTTGCCTCAATTCAATTACTTCTTTTACCGAATACGGTTTGCCCGCGTCGGCATACCCGCCCCACATGGAGTATATAAGCCAAGCCGGCTCGTCGGCATATATGCCCATCATCTTTTTCACCATACGGCCGCCCGACATACGGACAGGCATCAGAAAACCTCTGTCGGCCAGCCTGCGCCTTACGTTTTCTGTTCGAGGATTAAGCAAACGGAACACTCTGTCAAAATTAAACAGCCCAGACTTGCAGCCAGCATACTCCGTGAACACGTCGAGAACGCTTTTCTGATAATCGTCAACAACAAAATCGCGGCCCGTCCGTTTGCAGGCAGCATAAAAAGAGGCAAGCCTCTCCATGTCGGTAGACGAACACAAGGCGAACACGTACTTATGGTCTTTCAGCAGCCTTACGACGTTGTTTTTAATATCATTTTCAGATATCACACGCTCTTGCCTGCGCCCAAGCATCGTGCCCTCGATAATCAGCACGTCTACATTGCCAACATACGCACGGAGCATACGCAACAAAGCTTTACCTAAATAACCGTGACGCCTAAAATCACCAGTGTGTAAAATCGTCCTGCCCTCACATTCTATCTTGAACATATAAGCGTCAAAGGCCGAATGGTCAACAAAATACGGCGTCACCGTAATAAGCCCCTTACCGCCTACGTCGATGCCCCGCGAAGGCGAATAGACGGACATCTTACTGACAAGAGCATAGTTTTCAGGTTGGCGTAAAGCCTTGTATTTAAGCAGCATAACCTCCTTTGCCCCTCCACCTATATACTGGGGCACGTCTTTCGGAACTAAAGGGTGAAGCCCTACGTGGTCGCCGTGGTAATGTGTGTAAAATATCGCATCTGCGTCCGATGTCAAAGCCTCAACCTGTTCTTTGGAAAACTCACTCTTGCCAACACCCGGCAAATTGCTGCCAATGTCGATGAACATCCTGCAACCATCAGTAGATATTTCGGTAATGCAACCGCCTATCTGGTTTGCGCCACGGTGGATTGTTATTTCCATACGAACAAATTTATCTGAAAAGAATGAAGTCCCGGTCAGGACTTCACCACCCTTTTAAACACAACCACAACGTTATGCAGTTTCAAAGCCGGCTGCCCAAGCCTCGCCGTCATGTCCTTATACCGTTCCTTCACCCAGTCAACTACCTTGTTGCGGCACTCGTTGTCGTAATAAACGTCAACCTGAAGCGGAACATTTATCTTTCCTGCGTCGGCCAACGGAGAGTTTCCACTTTGCGCATCGGCAGGCTTCACCGTTGTGATTCCAAGGATGTAAGCCACTGCCGAACCGTCCAGCGTACACCTGCCAGCCTCATGCTCATATCCGAGTTCATTGCGCACGCCGTCCAAGACTTCAGCTAACGCCAGCAATCCTTCCGACAAATCTTTCTCGCATATTGCGTTAATCTCCGCGTTGGCCACGACATCGTCATCGGCAATCTCAGGCGCACGCTTGTCCCTGTTCCACCTAACCTGAAACCTGAACGACTCGTTTTTCGTCTTTACAGCTATCTGTTCCTTACGCCGTTGTTCTCTATTCTTGTTCATAAACTCACATCCTTAAATTCCAAATTATAAAATCAAATTATCTTGTATTAAATTTTACGCTTTTAAATCATCCTTCAAGGTCCCTGTAAAATCTTTTACCTCGGCTTTGTCTTGACTCAATTCGTAATACAACGTATAAGGATGCAATGTGACAAAATTGTCTATCTTTATCTCTTCCAAACTTCCTTCTTCCGAAGCTCCCTTAGGCATTAAAGTCACTACATCCAAATGCAAGTCCTCTGGCACATCAGCTTCGATTTTACTATTTCTCAAAATTTGCCACCATACTTTTCCTTTCCCCGAACGCAACAAGCACGCAACAAACGTAGCATACGCCAATGCTTGGAACATCACATCTTTCTGAGGCTCACTATCTTTATTCTCATCTTTAAGCTCTATTACAGCAAGCCTCGGGCCAAAAACGCCTTTATGAACCACCCGGGCCAATATATCAATACCGCCGCCTCCTGCATTACAATTTACAAACTCTGGCAAACCATCATTATTCTTCATATCGCTTGCGCCAAGAGGAGTTGTCAATTGGAAGAACTCTTTGCCAAGTGTTACAGGCTGGATGTTACGAAGCAACTTGCCTTCGGATTTTCCACTTTTTGAAAATTCCTTTAGCATCAGACTCTCTATCTTATGCTCGTTACTCTTTACATGAACGGTATCATAACTAATTTTTGTTTTATAAAAATTCCTGAAGCGTATAGCATTCGTTCCTTTTTGCCAATCTTCATCATTTATCAGCACACTGTCATGAAATCCAAAATTATTTCTTGCATAGTCTGACTGGTTTTTACTAACATTCAATTTGGGAATTCCATCTTTACCAATAACTATATTCCCAACGCTCTGCCCTGCAAACCGAAGATCATAACAGAATCTTTTCGTATCTTTAACCTTACTAATACTACTGTAAACTACAAGAGGATCCTCTATCCTAAACTTGCCAGCACCATTAATATAGTTATCTTCGTTTGCCAGTATGTCGGCTGCATAGCCATTGTATCTACATTCCCAACCACTCTTTTGACTATCCAACAAATCCTTGGTCTTTTGCACAAAATCTTTATATTCCATAATTACAGCTTTTAGGTTATACCTTATTAATTAAACATATTGACTACAAATATAGTTGATTTTCGTTCACTTTACTCATAATTTTTCCAAATTCGCACGATAATCTTCAAAAAGAGAAACCTTTAAATCATGCGGAATTTGGAAGCGAGGTTTGAACATATATATATCGAATTGGCATGAGAATGACATTCAACGTAATCTTTTTCATGTCCCTCACAATCAATCACGACATACGAGTCGTCCGTAAAATCCAAATGCCCAACCATTCCGTCATAAGGCATTTTCCAATCTGTTTCAACACGTTCCTTCATCTTCAGATAACGTTTCCAGCATATTTCAACAGACGGTACTTTATGCAAAACAATGGCAAGACGCACTTTCAAACAAGAAGCATCAAACACTTCTACAAAATCTTCCTCATCAAACCGTATGGCATCACCCGTCCGTCCACGGAATACGGAATGATCCTTGTCGTAGTCTTCATCAAGATTTGAACAATACGACCTATCCACAAGTTGCCCGCCACAATCGTAAGCGAACGCCTCGGCAAACTGTCCGTGCGAAACGTTTTTACCAAACGGGAGTTTGTAAACATACGCACAATAAATTTCATCCGAATGTTTCCCATTCACAATGCGTCCCAAAACCGCTTCCGCTTCTGACAATGAATGATAAAAACTCGAATTGGAAAGCCACACCTCAAACACTGGATATTTACAAACTTCCTTGATATAACGTCCTGACATATTAAAAACGTCAAGACGATAGAACACGTCCCCTACATAAGGTTGAGGATTTTCGGCCAGTTTCTTAAATTCTTCAAACTTCATAATTCCACATATTTCATCCTACAACAATGGCAACCTCCACACTGTCGCCAAGGCTATCGTCAATGTAAATGCCCCATTTCACATTGCGCAAAATGTCGGACGGCCAATCTTCCAAAAGCCAATTCAACTGTTCCAATTCACTCACTTGAAGCGGATGGGGTGCGTTTAAATCTATGAAAATGCAAAAAACGAAACCGTGACAGTGACTTAAACAGATTTCGTCTGGCGAATTTAAGGATTCCATCACAGCATCCTCCAACCGCCTGAAACCCACGCCGTGACCTATCTGCACCACAGGTTCGCGCCCTTCCATATACAAACTTTCAATGTCTTTCACGTCAAGCGACAGGATTCTTTTCCCCTCGGCAATCCTCTTAATAAAATCTTTTATTGTTCCCATAAATAAAGAATTAGTTACTTACTAATACGAAGAAGGGTGCAAAGCTAAATGTTAAATCGGACATTTGGAACAATATTAACGAATAAAAGAACACACCCATCACCGCCAACGGCTGGAAAAAGGACAAGAAACGGATAAAAAACAAAAAGCCGCCTGCTGTTTTCAGCAGACGGCTTTATCTCAAATAAAAAATTCTATGCTATCGAAACATTATTCTGCGTCAGCACTCTCGGGAGCCTTGTCGATAAGGTCCATGAACTGGTCGAGCTTCGGAGTGATGATGATCTGCGTGCGGCGGTTGCGCTGCTTGCCGACGGCTGTGTCGTTGGAAGTAACGGGATTGAACTCGCCGCGTCCGCCGGCGGTGAGGCGCTTCGGATCAACACCGTAGTTGTTGATGAGCGACTGAACCACGCTTGAGGCGCGCAGGCAGGACAGATCCCAGTTGTTGCGGATGTTCTTCATCGACGCGGCCGAAGCGTTAACTGGCACATTGTCGGTGTTACCCTCGATTAGCACGTCGTAATCCTTGTAGTCCTTGATTATCTTCGCAATCTTGCTTAGGGTCTCGGCGGCGCGTTCGTTTATCTCGTAGCTACCACTCTTGTAGAGCATATTGTCAGCCAAAGAGATGTAAACCACGCCCTTGAGCACCTGTACGTCAACCTCTTTCATTTCTTCCTTGCTCAGCGAGCGGGTCAGATTGTTGGTAAGTATGAGGTTGAGCGAATCGCTCTTGCTCTTAACTTCCACCAAATGGCGGATATATTGGTTTGATTCGTTTATCTGGTCTACCAGTTTCGATATGTTCACTGTTGTTTGGTTGCTTGCAGTAAGACTCTTGTCGAGCGAACTTTGCAGCGATGACAGCGTGCTCTTCGACTGCTCCAGCTGCTCCTCCAAGCTGGCCACACGCGTGCGGCTTGCGGCGAGTTGCGCATTAGTGTCAGACAGTTTGTCCTGCGTGTCCTGATATTTGCTTGTCAGCTCTTTATTCTCAAGCTGGCAGTTCTCCAATTCTTTCTTGCTTACACAGCTACTTGCCAAAAGGCATCCCGCAATGAGCGAGAGGGCCAAAACATTCTTCTTCATACTCTTTTTCTATTTATAAATGGTTATTTGTTGCAAATTTACGTATATGACGAACAATTAGCGTCAATGTAGAAAGCCGTTAACGTAAATTAACCACATAAGCTAATATTGTTTCCCTTTATTAACACGGACGCACATGCGGAAGCGTATTAAAAAGTTGCCGGAAGCCCGCCGCTTGGCCGCTTCCGGCAACCTGCGTGTGCCAACACGCCTGAATACCGCCAAATATCGGGATGTCAGCAATATTGGAATTGATTTATCAATGGGAATTTAGCCATTGTCTTAGACAGCTTGATAGTCCACATTCCGTATGCCTGCCTTATGTTTTGCGGCAAAACATTGGCATCCCTCATACTCGTGAGCAAATCCCTCAGAGGAGAACCCGGATTGGGCTGAGAATCTTTTAACAAACCGGCACGGTCCAACTCCATGTTGGCTTCCATGTCACCAATTTCCTTCTTGCCCTTGTGAACCATGTAATCGTCAAGGCAGGAAAGGATAGCCGAGAATTTCTTTAAATCTACCATGACACTAAAATTATAAACTTTGAGACGTTACAAATATACGATTTTACCGTGAAAAGACAAAATATTTTGTAAAAAAAGAGGCGACAGTCTAGGTTTTTAAGCTTTTTTATCTATTGGATATACAGTTTATCGGTAAAATGATATATGCAGATTGCAAATTATCGTCATGTAACACGTATTACTTATAAATCATTATTGAAAACTGTTTTAGCCTTACAATACGTATTACAGGTCAAGTTCGCGCGTCAGTATGCTTTCCAGCTGCTCGGCCGAAAGGCGCAAGTGGAACTGCCCCTTGATAGCAACCGATATGCGCCCCGTTTCCTCTGACACCACGATGGCTATCGCGTCGCTGTCCTGCGATATGCCCATGGCGGCGCGGTGGCGCAAACCTAGTTCCTTAGGTATGTCGAAGCTGTGGCTCACAGGCAGTATGCAGCCCGCCGCGCGTATGCGCTTGTGCGAAATCACCATTGCCCCGTCGTGCAGCGGCGAGTTCTTGAAGAAGATGTTTTCTATCAGCCGCTGGTTGATGTTGGCGTCGATTATGTCGCCCGTCTCCACCACTTCGTCAAGCGGAGTCAGCCTCTCTATCACTATCAGCGCGCCCACCTTGCCTTTGCTCATGCTCATGCAGGCCATAACCACCGGCATTATGGCCTCCATGTCTACACGGTCTTTCTTCTCGCCCGACGAGAACAGGCGTATGATGCTGTTCACCTTACGGTGCGTGCCAAGGTTGTAGAGGAACTTGCGTATCTCCTCCTGAAAGAGTATTATTATCGCAATGACACCCACGCTGACAAGTTTGTCCATTATACTGCCCAGCAGGCGCATCTCTAGCACTTGGCTCACGAACAGCCACATCAGGATGAACACCAAGATGCCTATGAACACGTTAATCGACCGCGACTCCCTCATGAGGCGGTAGATGTAGTAAAGCATCAGGGCGACGCAGAATATGTCGATTATGTCTTTTATGCCGAAGTCAAACATATTTCAATGTTTCTTTTATTATCTTGACACATTCCACACATTCCTTCACGTCATGCACGCGCAGGATTGAAGCCCCGCCAAGGGCTAGGGCCAGTGTGTTAGCCACGGTGGTGGCGTTAAGCGCGCCGGCGGCGTCGGTTCCTACGAGGCGCGAGAGCATCGACTTGCGCGACACGCCGACGAGCACTGGCAGCCCCATCTCTTGCAGGCTACCAAGCCGGGCGAGCAGGGCGTAATTCTCCTCCAAGGTCTTACCGAAGCCGAAACCCGGGTCAAGGATGACGTCCTTCTGCCCCAGCGCGCGCAACAAGCGCAGCTTCGCCGCGAAGTCTTGCATTATACTTATGATATTAGGGCGTGAAGACATAAGCACGTATGGCACGCCAAGGCGGGCCACCTCGCGGAATATCGGCGGCATGTCATCGTCAGAAAACTCACGGTAGGCATCTTCCTTAATCCCCTCTCCGCCGAAAGCGCCGTCGGGATTGCCGCCAGACACGTCGTTGATGATGCCTGCGCCAAACTCCTCGACAGCCATTCTCGCCACCTCGGGGCGAAAAGTGTCTACCGACACAACGGCGTCAGGCTGCACGCGGCGCACGGCCTTAAGCGCCCTACGCATACGCTCCATCTCCTCGTCGGCCGCGACATGCGCAGCTCCGGGGCGCGTAGAATAAGCCCCAACGTCGATTATCGAGCCGCCATCGCCTATTATCCGGTCGGCGCGCGCCTCTATCTCAGCCTCGGTACGGCTGCGGCTGCCGGCGTAAAACGAGTCGGGCGTAACGTTGAGAATACCCATTACCTGCGGCTCCGACAGGTCGACAAGCCGCCCGCCTACATTTATCGTGTATGGTAAGATGCCTTTCACTATGATGCGTAAAAACTGAATGTGATAGCAAAGATACATATTTATTTCACAATACGGCGGTTTTTGACGTTTTTTATTATATATACGGCTATGTGCGGCATGGCCTTAGGCCGACGGATAAACAGAGCCAAGCCATCCAACGGGCATAAATTTGCCGTGGAGACGCTCTTTATCGCGTCTCCTGTAAACGGCCATGCATTTTGCTGCGGCAGAGGCAATGAATCGCACCTCTACAGGATTTGCTGTACGTATTGGATATGGACGATTTGTCAAAGGCCACCTTTTACACGCCAAAAGGCCACCTTTTGGCGCGCGAAAGGCCATGTTTTGCAAGCCAAAAGACGGCATATTGGGAAGCCGCTGACTGCCAACAACTTACAGACGGGAAACACATCGCGTCACAAAAGGCTTATAACGGCACACGAACTACACCTTAATTTATATATATACAGGCATCGGCCGCCTGAAAGAATACGCCACCTGACATCGTCAAAACAGCTCCTTGAGTACGGCTAACGATTTTAGTTCAGGAAAATCAGGTATGTGAATCTGGTAATAACGCAATATGACGTCAGCCATACGGTTGCGCTCGGCGCGCGTCATCTTGAACAGATGCATCGTAGGATAGTTCATCCTCAACAGCGTGACAACGCCCCGCGACTCCTCGGGCGACAGGCAGTCGGCGTGCAACGGGGCGTCAAGACGGAAGCAACTAGCCCTCAAATCGAAGCGGCATCCCGACGTATAATCATCGATATTAGGATAAAAACCAAGGAATTTCGACAGGCGCATCATAAAAACAAGGTGGAAATTGGATATGCTCCCGTCGCATCCGTCGAGCCAGCGCAGACTGTTCTCTATGTAAGCAAACGTCAGCGGGTCAAGCTGCTCACGGCGCGTGGCCGCCCTGACGAACTCGGCCGTAAACATAGCCACCGACAATTTCAACGGCTCAAAGGGCACCGAAGCGTAAGGCACGGCCACCCTCGCCTCCTTCAACGGCTGCAAACCGGGCCGGCGGCGCAAGTCGACCACTATCTCGAGTATGAACAAAGGCTGGAAATACTGCTTCTTCAGCTTACCACGCGGCGACTTCGACACGGCTGCTACAAGCGACATGCGACCGTAATCGGCCGTAACGGCATCGACAATCAACTTGGTTTCGCCGTAACGGAAAGCGTGAAGCACAATGGCTCTGGTTTTTACCAACATTGCTGTAAAATCGGTATGTATCATGCAAAAATACGCAATTTTCAGCTGTATCTGCGAAAATTTTTGAAAAAAGTTTGGCCGTTTAAAATAAAACATCTACCTTTGCACCGCAAAATCAACAACAACGGTCCCTTCGTCTATCGGCTAGGACGAGAGATTTTCATTCTCTAAAGAGGAGTTCGACTCTCCTAGGGACTACAATAACAACAACAAGCAATAAGGAAATAAATAAAGATGGCTAATCACAAATCATCAGTTAAGAGAATCCGTCAGGACAAGAAAAGGACGCTGCACAATAAATATTACGCAAAGACAATGCGCAACGCAGTGCGCAAATTGCGTGCAATGACAGACAAGGAAGAAGCTCTGAAGCTCTATCCTGTAGTCCAGAAGATGCTTGACAAGCTGGCTAAGACCAATCTTATCCACAAGAACAAGGCTGCCAACCTGAAATCGAGCTTGGCCTGCCATGTAAACAAATTGGGATAAAACTGAATTATAAATAAGAGACAAACCAAACTGGCCGCAACATCCTTAAATGGAAGTTGCGGCTTTTTTCATGCCTTTATTTCAGGCTCATGTGGCTTGCCTTACATAAATATGAGCCAAAAACTTGTGCGTAACGGGGAAATTCATTACCTTTGCCTATACCCAGTAGTTTTGTTTGAGTCCATGAAATACATGTCCATATCCCATGAAAAGACAAGGCTGTGCCTGCTGGCCGTTGTCGCGTCGGCATGGTTTGCCGTGCAGGCGGTCGGACAAGACACTGCCTCGCTGCTCGACACGCTCGACATTACGCTGCGTGAGAGCCACAAGTACATCGATGCCCGGCGTGCGAAGATTGCCGGGCTGAAAGCCGAATTGGCGCGCGCCGCCACTGACGCGGAACGCTACCGCCTTGCGGGACGCCTGCGCGAGGAGTACCGCTCGTTCGACATCGACTCCGCGCTCTACTTCGCCAACGAGAAAATGGCCGTAGCCCGCCGCATAGGCAACGCCTCGTACATAAGCGACGCACGCATGAACCTTGCCGAGATGAGCGGAGTCCATGGCATGTACAAGGAGGCGTTGGACTATATTGACAGTGTGGACAAGGGCGTGCTGGACGTTTACCAGATGGAATATTACTACCACGTTTACCGTAACATCTACGGACTGATGGCCGACAACTGCAGCAACGCCGTGATAAAGAAGCGCTATCTGGCGCTGACCGACAGCTACCGCGACTCCATCCTGCTTGTAAACAGCCCGGAATCGTTCAACTACGTCATCGTGAAAGCCGACAAGGACAACGTACACGGACGGTACAACGAAGCCATAAAGCTACTCAAAGACGCTTATTCCAAGTTCGATAATATACACGGCAAGGCTCTGCTCGACTATTCGCTGGCCATGGCTTACGCCGGCAAGGGCGACACGGCCAACGAGAAACGGCACCTCATACTCTCGGCCATCAGCGACATTCGTTCGGGCATACGCGAGTATACGTCGCTAAGGCTGCTTGCCGTGCTGCTCTATAAGGAAGGCGACGTTGACCGCGCCTACGCCTACATGACACGCTGTATGGACGATGCGGCGGCCTGCAACTCGCTCTGGCGCATATACGAAGTACAAAAAGCCTTTCCCGTAATCAACAAGGTGTACCATCACAAGCTTGACAGGCAGCGCAGGGTTATCTTCTGTTCGCTTGTTTTCATCATATTGCTTACATTGTTCCTCGCCGTCGCCATACTGGTGATAAAGAAGCAGATGCGCAAGGTTTCGGCGGCGCGCAGGCAGGCACAGGAGGCAAACGTCAGGCTGAAAGAGCTTAACCGCGAGCTTAGCGAAAGCTCCCACATCAAGGAGGAGTACATCGCCCACTACATAGACCAGTGCTCGCTGTACATCGACAAGATGGACAAGTACCGCAAACACCTGCAGAAGGTGGCGCAGAAAGGCGGCGCGAAGGAACTTTTCGATGAGATACGCTCAAAGTCGTTCATCGACAACGAGCTGAAGGATTTTTACGCGCAATTCGACGACTCGTTCCTTAACCTGTTCCCGAATTTCGTCGACGACTTCAACAACCTGCTTGTGCCGGAGCAGCGCATACGCCTGAAGCCGGGCGAGAAGCTCAACACCGAACTGCGCATCTTCGCCCTGATACGCCTCGGTATAAGCAGCAGTACGAAGATAGCCAACTTCCTACGCTATTCGGTCACCACCATTTACAATTACCGTGTGAGGCTGCGCAATGCCGCGGCGGGCGACCGCGAGAAGTTTGACGATGCGGTAATGATGATTGGAAGGTGCGATGACGGTGACTGACAACAAGCCCGCCATGTAACATTTTGCGGCGTATCGCATGGTGTTTTGCAATTAAAAACATATCAAGTAGGGTGTTAACGCACCCTACTTTTTTATTCTTCATACGTTTGCTCAACTTATTGATAATCATTGGTTTACGTATTTTAAAGCCCGTTTTTCAGCTACTTTTTGGCTGAAATCGCGGAAACACGCTTGCATTATTCTTTAATTTTGCAACGTGGCTTCGGCCATTATGGAAACCTTACCTGACAATGCGCGTGCGGCGCAGGCGGAAACGACAACCGTAAACAATAATTATAACGAAATGAGAACAGATTACCTTAAACGAGTGAAAGCCTTGATTGCGTGTCTTGCACTTGTCGCCGTGGCGGCCAATGCCGACACTGTGAAGTCGCCCGACGGCAATATCGGCGTGGAATTCAAGTTGGACAACGGTGTCCCGGTTTACAATGTTACTTACAAAGGCCGCCTTGCGGTGAAGGACAGCAGGATGGGGCTGGAGCTGAAAGACGGCAAGCACCTCACCGAAGGGTTTGTGCTTGAGGGCACGGACACGTCCACGTTCGACGAAACGTGGCGCCCGGTGTGGGGCGAGGTTAGTGAAATCCGCAACCATTACAATGAATACGTGGCGCGGCTCCGCCAGCCTTCGACGGACAGGAAGATGAACATACGCTTCCGTGTGTACGATGACGGCGTGGGTTTCCGCTACGAATTCCCCCAGCAGAAAAACCTTGTCTACTTCACAATCAAGGAAGAGTGCACGCAGTTTGCCATGACCGGAGACCATACGGCGTGGTGGATTCCCGGCGATTACGACACCCAGGAGTATGACTATACGGAGTCGAAGCTGTCGGAAATACGTTCGTTGCACGACGCTGCCGTGACCGACAACGCATCGCAGACGCAGTTCTCGCCCACCGGCGTGCAGACTTCGTTGCAGATGAAGACCGCCGACGGCCTTTACATCAACATCCACGAGGCCGCCCTTGTTGACTATTCGTGCATGCACCTCAACCTCGACGACAAGACGATGGTGTTCCAATCGTGGCTCACCCCCGATGCAGTGGGCGACAAAGGCAGCATGCAGACGCCCTGCAAGTCGCCCTGGCGAACCATCGAAGTGTCTGACGACGCATGCCGGATACTCGCCTCAAAGCTGACGCTCAACCTCAACGAGCCGTGCAAACTGGAAGATACGTCATGGATACACCCCGTGAAATACATGGGCGTATGGTGGGAGATGATAACCGGCAAAAGCTCCTGGAGCTATACGAACGAGCTGCCTTCGGTGAAGCTCGACAGCATAGACTACACCAAGATGAAGCCCAACGGCACGCACGGGGCTAACAACGACAATGTGAAACGCTACATCGACTTCGCCTCAAAGCACGGTTTCGACCAGCTGCTGATTGAAGGCTGGAACGTGGGATGGGAAGACTGGTTCGGCCATCAGAAAGACTATGTGTTCGACTTCGTAACCCCTTATCCCGACTTCGACATAAAGATGCTCAACGACTACGCCCACTCGAAGGGCATGAAGCTCATGATGCACCACGAGACTTCAGGCTCGACGCGCAACTACGAGCGCCACATGGAGGCGGCATACACGCTGATGAACAAGTACGGTTACGACGCCGTGAAGAGCGGTTACGTAGGCGACATGCTGCCGAAGGGCGAGCATCACTACGGCCAGTGGATGAACAACCACTACCTGTACGCTGTGAAGGAGGCCGCCAAGCACCACATCATGGTGAACGGACACGAGGCGGTGCGCCCCACCGGGCTGTGCCGCACATACCCGAATCTCGTCGGCAACGAGTCGGCACGAGGCACGGAGTATCAGGCTTTCGGAGGAACGAAGACGATGCACGTCACCGTGCTGCCCTTCACACGCCTGAAGGGAGGCCCCATGGATTATACTCCGGGCATCTTCGAGATGGACATCGAGAAGATAAACCCCGACAACCACTCTCATTGCAATGCTACCATCGCCAACCAGCTGGCGCTCTATTGCACGATGTACAGCCCGTTGCAGATGGCGGCCGACCTGCCGGAGAACTACGAGAAGCATCTGGACGCATTCCAATTCATCAAGGACGTGGCCGTTGACTGGGACGACTCGAAGTATCTTGAAGCCGAGCCGGGCTATTATGTCACCGTTGCGCGCAAGGCCAAGGGCACCGGCAACTGGTTCGTTGGCTGCGTGGCCGGACAGAAGGAACACACGTCGAAGCTGTCGCTTGACTTCCTCGACAAGGGCAAGAAGTACATCGCCACCATATACGCCGACGGCAAGGACGCCGACTATAAGGCCAATCCGGCGTCATATACCATAACGAAAGGCATTGTGACGTCGAAGACCAAGCTGACGCTCCGCGCCGTAGAAGGCGGCGGATACGCCATAAGCCTGTTCGAGGTGAAGGACAACGCCGAGACAAAAGGACTGAAAAACATTAAAAATTAACAATTAAAAAATAAACAACTTTGCATGGTTGAGAAGCCGCTTGCCGGTCAACCGAAAGGGACTTGACGGCAAGGCGGTTTCCAATATGCGGCAAAACGCGCTGCAAAAGGCCGTCTTTCGCACGCTAAAAGACGGTCTTTTGGAAGCCGAAAGACGGCCTTTTGCAAACACGCTGACAGCCAGAGAGTTACAAGAAGGGAGAAAAGTGGAAAACGAAAGGTGAAAAATCCAATACCTTTTCCCCATTTCTCCCATACCCCACAGCTCTCCCGGAACTCCCGGACAACCCATGAAAAAAGTAAAAATAATCACTAACCTTAAAACAAAAATGCACATGAAAGGATTAAGCAGAACATTCACACTGACGCTGCTGGCCGTTCTCATGTGGGCGTTTGTCCCACTGTCGGCCCACGCCCAGCAGCTGAAGGTCAGCGGCACCGTGACCGATCCGACCGGCGAAACCGTTATCGGTGCCACCGTAAAGGTGAAGGGCGGCGAGGCCGCAGCCGCCACCATTACCGACATCGACGGCCGTTTCACCATCGACGCGCCGCATGACGGCACGCTCGTTGTAAGCTACATCGGCTTCGCCACGCAGGAGGTGGCCATCGGCGGACGCCAGCAGGTAGACATACAGCTGAAGGAAGACAACGAGATGCTTGAGGAGCTGGTAGTCGTAGGTTACGGCACAATGAAGAAGAGCGACCTTACCGGCTCTGTAGGCTCGCTCGGCTCGAAGGACATCAACAACAACTCGGTAAACAACATCGGCTCGGCCATACAGGGAAAAATCTCTGGCGTACAGATAGTAGACGCCGGAAAGCCCGGTGACAACGTTAACATCAAGATACGCGGACTCGGCTCAATCAACAACTGCGACCCACTCGTGGTAATCGACGGAGTGCCGACCGACCTCGGCCTTAACGCAATCAACATGGCCGACGTTGACCGCCTCGACGTTCTCAAGGACGCTTCGGCCACGGCAATCTACGGTTCGCGCGGCGCAAATGGCGTTGTAATGATAACCACCAAGCGCGGCACTGAGGGCAAGAGCTGTCCGTTTCGGCCAACGTCTCCATACAGAACGCCGCCAACGTGCCCGACCTGCTCAACGCGTCGCAGTATGCCGCGCTCAGCAACGACATGATGCTCAACAGCGGGCGCACGCCCAATCCTGAATTTGCCGACCCGGCGAGCCTCGGCAAGGGAACCGACTGGATGGACGAGCTGCTCCGCACGGGCGTTATGCAGAATTACACGGTAAGCTATTCGGGCGGCAACGAGAAGTCGCACTACTACATCTCCGGCGGCTTCCTCGACCAGACGGGTATCGTGCGCAGCGTAGGCTACCGCCGCTTCACCTTCCAGGCCAACACCGACGCGCAGGTTACTAAGTGGCTCAAGCTGTCAAACAACCTCACGTTCAGCGCCGACGAGAAGAAATCAGGCTCATACAGCATCGGCGACGCCATGAAGGCGCTGCCCGTACAGCCCGTGAAGAACGCCGACGGCACATGGAGCGGCCCGGAGGGCAACGCCGAATGGTACGGCAGCATACGCAACCCAATAGGAACGACGGCCGTCAACCACAACAAGACCAACGGCTACAACTTCCTCGCCAACATAACGGCCGAAATACAGTTCGCAAAATGGCTCAAGTTCCGCAGCACCTTCGGCTACGACGCCAAGTTCTGGTTCGACGACAACTATACGCCCAAGTACGACTGGAAACCCACCCCGGTGGAGGAAAGTTCGCGCTACAAGAGCACCAACAAGTCGTTCACATACCTGTGGGACAACTACTTCCTGTTCGATTACACCATAGCCGACGACCACAACATCAGCGTAATGGCCGGCATGTCTGCCCAGTGGAACGACTACGACTACTACTCGGCGCAGAAGAACGTGTTTACGTTTGACAACGTGCACGAGTTCGACAACGGGCAGAAGATGTACTCCATGAACGGCAACCTTACCGAGTGGGCGCTCCTCTCTTACATGGCCCGCCTCAACTATTCGTACAAGAACCGCTACCTGCTCACGGCCACCGTGCGCCGTGACGGCTCAAGCAAATTCGGCCCTAAGCACCGTTGGGGTACTTTCCCGTCGGCTTCAGTGGCATGGCGCATCACCGAGGAGAAGTGGTTCCCTAAGACAACATTCCTCGACGACTTGAAAATCCGCGTGGGCTACGGTGTCACCGGTAGCCAGGCCAGCGTAGGCAGCTACGGCTATCTGGCGCAGTTCAACACTGCGGAATATCCGCTCGGCATGGCGGGCAACGTGCAGACAGCGCTCTACTCGTCGGCTCTCGCCAATCCGTACATACATTGGGAGGAAGTGGCACAGACCAACTTCGGCATCGACGCGTCGTTCTTCAACTCGCGCATCGTGCTCTCGCTCGACGCATATATCAAAGAAACGCGCGACATGCTTGTGAAGGCCGCCATACCAATAACCTCCGGATTCGAGGACACATCAACCACTTACACCAACGCCGGACGAGTAAGCAACAAGGGATTCGAGCTTAGCCTGCGCACCGTCAACATCGAGAAGCCCCTCCGTTGGGAGACCACGCTCACGGCGACGTACAACCGCAACAAGATAAAAGATCTAAACAGCGACGTGCCTTATTACATAAATCAGGTTAACAACTCGTATGTCACCATGCTGGCCAACGGTTATCCCATCAACGTATTCTACGGATACGTGACCGACGGGCTGTTCCAGAACCAGCAGGAAGTCAACAACCACGCCGTACAACCGGGCGCGGAGCCGGGCGACATACGCTTCCGCGACCTTAACAACGACGGCGTAATCAACGACGAAGACCGCACCGTGATAGGCAACCCTAACCCTACGTGGCTATTCTCGATGAACAACTCGCTTTCTTACAAGGGCTTCGAGCTGTCAGTCTACCTGCAAGGCGTGGCCGGAAACAAGATTTTCAACGCCAACAACATCGACAACACGGGCATGGCCGCGGCGTATAACCAGACTACGGACGTGCTCAACCGCTGGCGGGGAGAGGGCACAAGCTACTCCATGCCGCGTGCAGTCTACGGCGACCCGAACAACAACAACCGCATATCCGACCGCTTCGTAGAGGATGGCTCGTACCTCCGCCTGAAGAACATAACGCTCGCTTACAACTTCCCGAAGAAGTGGCTGGCCAAGCTCGGCATCGAAGCCATGCGCCTGTCGTTCTCCTGCGAGAACGTAGCGACCATCACGTCATACTCCGGTTTCGACCCCGAAGTTGACATCAACGGCATCGACCTCTCGCGTTATCCTATCTCAAGGACATTCAGTTTCGGCCTAAACTTTAATTTCTAAACCATCAATGACAATGAAAAATATCAGAAACATAATGCTGGCAGGCTTCGCGGCTGTGGCAATGTCGTCGTGCTCAGACTTCCTCGACCTGTCGCCACACAATACGCTCGACCCCGAGACAACCATGACCGACGACATAGCCAAGGCCCTGACGTTGGGCTGTTACCGCACGCTTCAGTCCTCCAACATGTACAACCAGCGCATTTGGACACTCGACATCGTGGCCGGCAACAGCGAGGTTGGAGCCGGAGGCGGCACCGACGGCATAGAGACAATCCAGGCGGCAGACTTCATCGCGCAGAGCGACAACGCCATGGCACTGTATCTTTGGCGTTCGCCGTGGGTGGGCATAGGCCAGTGCAACACGACGATACAGAGCCTCAACAGCGCTTCGGGACTGTCTGAGGAAATCAGGAACCAGAGCCTTGGCGAAGCGTATTTCCTCCGTGCACATTATTATTACATACTCGTGCGCCTGTTTGGAGGCGTGCCTTTGCGCCTCGAACCGTTCAATCCGGGCGATAACACAGCCATAGCGCGCGCCACGAAGGAAGAAGTGTACGCGCAGATCATCAAGGATTGCCAGGAAGGAATCAACCGATTGCCCGCCAAGGCCGACTATTCCGACGAGGACAAGGGCCGCGCCTGCAAGGAGGCAGCCATGGCAATGATGGCCGACATATACCTTACGCTCGCCCCGGACAACAAGGAGTATTACGCAAAGGCTGAAGACTTGTGCAAGGACATTACGGCAATGGGCTACGACCTGGCCAACTGCAAGTATGAGGATAACTTCGACGCGACAATCAACAACGGGCCGGAGTCACTGTTCGAAGTGCAGTACAGCGGCAGCACCGAGGAAGACTTCTGGGGCAACAATCCGCAGATGTCATGGCTGTCAACGTTCATGGGGCCGCGCAACTCCAACATGGTGGCCGGCAGCTACGGCTGGAACCTGCCAACTCAGGAGTTCATCGACCAATATGAAGACGGCGACCTGCGCAAGGACATGACCGTGTTTTACGAGGGATGTCCGGCTTTTGACGGCATGGATTACAAGAGTTCATGGTCGAACACGGGTTACAACGTCCGCAAGTTCCTCGTCCCGAAGAGCGTATCTCCAGAGTTCAACACCTCTCCTGCGAACTTCGTTGTCTACCGTTATGCCGACGTATTGCTGATGGAGGCCGAAGCTCTCAACGAGCAGGGGCTTACCGACGAGGCCGCCGCTCCGCTCAACATTGTGCGCAAAAGGGCAGGACTGCCCGGCGTGTCGGGGCTGAGCCAAGCCGAGATGCGCGAGAAGATAATACACGAACGCCGCATAGAGCTGGCCTTCGAAGGGCACCGATGGTTTGACATGATACGCCTCGAACACGGCGATTACGCCATAAAATTCCTGCGCGGCATAGGCAAGGGCAACGTCACCAAGGACCGCCTGCTCTTCCCCATACCACAGACGGAAATCGACGCGAACCCTCTTTTGAAACAGAACCCCGGTTATTAACATTAAAATAAAACGCAGATAACATGAAAAAACATATATTAATGCCCATGCTCCTCTTGGCAGGCTGCGCCTTCATGGCCTCGTGTGCCGACGACGACTATATGGAACTTGACAAGGGCGACACCCAACTTGCGCTTACGGCCAACGCCAACGAGATAACACTCGACGAGGCGGCGCACGCCGAAAACGCGCTTACGCTGACGTGGACGAGCGGCACCAACCACGGCACGGGCAACCGCATAACCTACAAACTGGAGATGGCCGAGGCCGGTACGGGATTCGCCAATCCCTATCTCGTAGCCGATGAAATGACGCAGCAATATACATGGTCGGCCACGACAGAGCAACTCAACACGCTGTTGCGCGACAACTTCGGCGTTAAGGGCGACAACCGCTACGCCGTCGAGGCGCGCGTCACGGCCACGGTGGCAGGAATAGATGACGTGCAGACGGCCGTCAAGGCGCTCAACGTGACAGCATACGAGCCTGTTACAACGACGCTTTACGTCACAGGTACGGCCACCTTGGGCGGCACCGACTTGTCGCTGGCGGAGGAAATGACACGCACCGACAACGGGAAGTTTACCTATACGGGCTACATGAAGGCCGGAACGTACAAGTTCATAACCACGCTCGGGCAAGAACTTCCTTCTTACAACCGCGGCGAGGACGGCTCGCTTGTGCTGCGCACTACGGCCGACCAGCCCGACAACCTCTTCGAGATAACCGAAGCCCACGACTATACCATCACGCTTAACCTGCTTGACGGCACTATGGCCATTGTCAAGTCAGACGGCGTGAAGCCGCCTTACGACGCGATATGGTTCATCGACGGCATGGACGGCTACAGCTTCAAGCCGATGACGCAGGACGTTCTCGACCCGTTCCTGTTCCGTTACGGAGCCGAGTTCAACAACGAGGGCGACTTCAAGTTCGCCACGGCGAGCGGCAGCTGGGAGAACAACTACAAGGCCACTCAGCCCGACGCACCTTACACCGACTCGTCAGTTGAGTTTGTAAAGGGCTTCGAACCCGACAACAAGTGGCGCCTGAAGACCGCCGAACTGGGCAAGGCTTACAAGATATGCCTTGACATACGCAGCGAAAAGGAACGCATGTTGATGGCTCCGTTCACGCCTTACGAGAACATTTGGCTCGTAGGCGACGCCGCTCCCGGCGGATGGTCGCTCGATGCCGCAGAGCCGATGACGAAGGATGCGTCCGACCCATACGTTATGACATGGACCGGAACGCTCAAGGAGGGAGAACTGAAGTTCACCTGCGACAAGAATATAAACTGGGACGGAGCTTGGTTCATGTCGGCCACTAACGGTGCCGCGCCTACGGGGCAGGAGGAGAAAGCCCTCTTCATCAACAAGTCTGACGACTACCTGAAGGCGCAATACCTCACGGTTGACATCAACGGCATAGACAACAAGTGGAAGATAACGGAGGCCGGAACGTACAAGATTACGCTCAACCAGCTTACCGAAACAATAACAATCGCAAAACAATAACGCAATGAAGAAACTCATATATTCGGTCGTCACGCTGCTTGCGCTATGGTCGTGCAGCGACGACGACAACGTGACGGCAAAGCCCGAGGTGGACATTACGGGCGAAGTTACCAACGTGGTGAAGGTGAATGCCGACCTCACCGTAAGCCTCTCTACCGACAAGGCGTGCTACAAGCCGGGCGAAACGGTGACCTTCACCGCTACGGGCGCAATCCCGGCAGACGCCAAGGTGCGCTACCGTAACGGTTCTGAGGTTGTCGGCGAACAGGCCGCCGGCGGCCAAACGTGGACGTGGACTGCGCCCGACGCCGACTTCACCGGCTATCTCGTAGACATTTACCGCACCGAGGCCGACGGTTCTGAGACCGTGCTCGGCACCATCGGCGTTGACGTTTCGAGCGACTGGACGCGTTTTCCGCGCTACGGCTTCGTGGCTACGTTCGACGCGTCGAAGACCGCCGACGGCGTGATAGAGCAGGAGATGGCCTTCCTCAACCGATGCCACATCAACGGAGTGCAGTTCCAAGACTGGCATAACAAGCACCACTGGCCGCTCGGCGGCACACGCGAGCAGCTCGACGAGGTGTACAAGGACATTGCCAACCGCGACGTATACACGTCGGTAATAAAGAAATACATCGACGTGCAGCACGCTTACGGCATGAAAGCAATGTTCTACAACCTCTGCTTCGGCGCCCTGTCAGACGCCGCCGAGGACGGAGTCAAGGAGGAATGGTACCTGTTCAAGGACACCAAGCACACCACCAAAGACTCTCATGAGCTGTCCGACTCGTGGAAGAGCGACATATATCTTGTTGACCCGGCCAACAAGGAGTGGCAGCAGTACATAGGCGACAGGAACGACGACGTGTACGCCAACTTCGATTTTGACGGCTACCAAATCGACCAGCTGGGCGACCGCGGCCCCCTGTACACCTTCGATGGCGGCAAGGCCAACCTGCAACTGGGTTACGAGTCGTTCGTAAAGGCCATGAAGGAGCGCCACCCCGACAAGCGGCTCGTGATGAACGCTGTGAGCAGCTACGGCACTTACTCGATAGCACAGGGCGACGTTGACTTCCTTTACAACGAGCTGTGGGACAGCGAGGCATCATTCAGCTCGCTGCGCGATGTACTCCACAACAACGAGCTTTACGGCCGTCACGAGCTTCAGACGGTGTTCGCAGCATACATGAACTACACCAAGGCAGACAACCCCGGCGAGTTCAACACCCCCGGAGTGCTGCTCACCGATGCCGTGATGTTCGCCCTCGGAGGCTCTCATCTCGAGCTTGGCGACCACATGCTATGCAAGGAATATTTCCCCAACAACAACCTGACGATGACGCAAGAGCTTAAGGATGCCATCGTGCGTTACTACGACTTCATGACCGCCTACCAGAACCTGCTGCGCGGCGGAGGCGAGGAAACCGAAGCCGGAGTAAGCTCGACGTCAGACGTCAAGGTGGCCGCGTGGCCGCCCGCGATAGGCAACGTCACCACGTTCGCGCGACAGGTGGGCGACAGGAAGGTGGTACACCTGCTCAACTTCATGGATGCCGACAACCTTAGCTGGCGCGACATGAACGGCACCATGCCCGAGCCGCGCCTCGTTGAGGGGCTGCCGCTGCGCATGAAGGCGGACACTAAGGTCAACAAGATATGGGTGGCTACGCCAGACGCGCTTGGAGGTGCAATGCAGGAACTGCCCTTCAAGCAGGCCGGAGGCGAGGTTACGTTCACCCTGCCGTCGCTGAAATACTGGACGATGATAGTAATTGAATAATCCTGTACTTTTTACCTGTTCCACGAAAGGCCGCCTTTTGACATGCAAAAGGCGGCCTTTTAGCGTGTAAAAGACGGTCTTTTGGAAGGCGAAAGACGGCCTTTCGCAAACCACCTGACAGTCAACGGGTTACGGAGAGGTGAGAAGGTGGGGAGGTGAGAAGGTGAGAAAATGGGCCGTCTGCTTGTCAATTTGTCCCTCGTCTGGCATAAAATAGTTTTTAAGAATTAAAATTTCGTCATGTTGTTTTTTTTGCGTACTTTTGCAAGTCAATATACACTAACTTGAAAATGGCAGAAATTCAGAACAACGAGAACAATTATTCGGCCAGTAACATCCAAGTGCTTGAAGGTCTCGAGGCCGTGCGCAAGCGTCCTGCGATGTACATAGGCGACATCAGCGAGAAAGGTCTGCACCATCTGGTCAACGAGACCGTGGACAACTCCATCGACGAGGCCATGGCCGGATATTGTACCCATATAGAAGTAACAATCAACGAGGACAACTCAATCACCGTGCAGGACAACGGCCGAGGCATACCCGTTGACGAGCACAAGAAGCTGCACAAGTCGGCCCTCGAGGTCGTAATGACCGTCCTTCACGCGGGAGGCAAGTTCGACAAAGGCTCGTATAAAGTGTCAGGCGGTCTGCACGGCGTAGGCGTATCGTGCGTCAACGCCTTGTCAACGCGCATGATGTCGCAGGTGTTCCGCGACGGCAAAATCTATCAGCAGGAGTACGAGAAGGGCAAGCCCCTGTACCCCGTCAAGGTGGTAGGTGAGACCGAGCTGCGCGGAACGCGCCAGCAGTTCTGGCCGGACCCCACGATTTTCACCACGACAGTTTACAGGTATGACATCATAGCCAAGCGTATGCGCGAGCTGGCGTACCTCAACGCCGGCATAAAAATCACGCTTACCGACCTTCGTCCCGACGAGGAAGGCAAGACGAAGCAGGAGGTGTTCCACGCAGTTGACGGCCTCAAGGAGTTCGTCCGCTACATCGACCGCCACCGCACGCACCTCTTTGACGACGTGATTTACCTCAAGACCGAGAAGCAGGGCATACCAATCGAGGTGGCCGTGATGTACAACACCGACTATTCGGAGAACATCCACTCTTACGTAAACAACATCAACACAATAGAAGGCGGCACCCACCTAGTGGGATTCCGCATGGCACTGACCTCGACTCTTAAGAAGTACGCCGACAACGACCCGTCTATCTCAAAACAGATAGAGAAAGCCAAAATCGAGATCGCGGGCGAAGACTTCCGCGAAGGACTGACAGCCGTAATATCAATTAAGGTGGCCGAGCCGCAGTTTGAAGGCCAAACGAAGACAAAACTGGGCAACAGCGAGGTCACGGGAGCCGTGCGCCAGGCTGTGTCAGAGGCTCTTTCATACTACCTTGAGGAGCATCCGAAAGAGGCGAAGATGATATGCGACAAGGTCATACTGGCCGCTACGGCTCGCATCGCGGCGCGTAAGGCTCGCGAGAGCGTACAGCGCAAGAATCCCATGAGCGGCGGCGGACTGCCCGGAAAGCTGGCCGACTGCTCCAACAAAGACCCCAAGGAATGTGAGATATTCCTTGTCGAGGGAGACTCCGCGGGCGGCTCCGCCAAGCAGGGACGCAACCGCTTCACGCAGGCAATACTGCCGTTGAGGGGTAAAATACTGAACGTTGAGAAGGTGATGTGGCACAAGGTGTTCGAGAGCGAGTCGGTAATGAACATCATACAGAGCATCGGCGTGCGCTTCGGCGTTGACGGCGAGGACGACAAGGAGGCCAATATCGACAAGCTGCGCTACGACAAAATCATCATCATGACCGATGCCGATGTCGATGGTTCGCACATCGACACCCTCATAATGACGCTCTTTTACCGCTTCATGCCTAAGGTAATACAGGAAGGACACTTGTATATAGCCACTCCGCCACTTTACCTCTGCACGTACAAGAACAAGGTAAAGGAGTACTGCTACACCGACCAGCAGCGCCAGGCGTTCCTCGACAAGTACGGAAACGGTGTCGACGACGACAAGAACATACACACACAGCGCTACAAAGGTCTTGGAGAGATGAACGCGGAACAGCTTTGGGAGACAACCATGAACCCGGAGACGCGCCTGCTGAAACAGGTTACAATCGAGAACGCGGCCGAGGCCGACGAGATATTCTCTATGCTCATGGGCGACGACGTGGAGCCGCGCCGCCAGTTTATAGAGCAGAACGCTACTTACGCCAACATCGACGCGTGATGTAAGGGTGAGAAGGTGAGAAAGTGAGAAGGTGAGAAAGAAGTGCTGAAATGCAGCAGTCTTTCTCACCTTCTTGTTTTGTTTGTTTCTCACCTTCTCACTTTCTCACCTTCTCACCCTTTCTTCGTTGCCTTTATAAAGTAAGTAATCAGTAGCACATAGGCCACGAGGGCGCATACCTGCGACAACGGATTGGCTAACCATTCGGCGTTGACGAGGTTGATGTTGCCGAAGCGCAGCAATGCGCTTACCACTCCCATGAGCGCCCCTCCGGCGATGAAGCCGCTGGCGATGAGCGTGCCTTTCTCGCCACGGGCCTTGTTCTCGTCGGCGTTCTTAGAGCGTGTTGTCACGTACCAGTTGATTGCCCCGCCTACGAGCAGCGGTATGTTAAGCTCTATCGGGATGAACATGCCGAGGGCGAAAGCCAGCGCAGGCACCTTGCAAAGCGTCAGGATAATGGCTATCAGGGCACCGATGCCGTAGAGAATCCACGGCGCTCCGACACCGTTCATCAGCGGATCGATCACCGCGGCCATGGCATTTGCCTGCGGAGCGGCCAACGCCCCGCTGGCGAACCCGTATGTCTTGTCAAGCAATATCATCACTCCGCCGACAGTGGCCGCAGACACCAGCGTGCCGAGAAACTTCCATGTCTCCTGCTTTTTAGGCGTAGTGCCGAGCCAGTAGCCTATCTTCAGGTCGGTGATGAACGCTCCCGACATAGACAGCGCCGTGCATACCACGCCGCCCATGATGAGCGCGGCCACCATGCCTCCCGTGCCTTTAAGCCCTACGGCCACCATTACGACTGAGGCGAGGATGAGCGTCATGAGCGTCATACCCGACACAGGGTTGGTTCCTACGATGGCTATCGCGTTGGCGGCGACTGTCGTAAAGAGGAACGCTATCACCGCAACGAGCAGTATCCCGACGGCGGCAAAGAGCAGATTACCCTTCATCACGCCGAACCAGAAGAACAGGAACACCACTACGAGGGTGACTATCGCGCCTATGGCGATTATCTTGAACGGTATGTCGCGCTGCGTGCGGAGCATCTGTTTGCCGTCTTTCTTACCTCCGCGCATCTCTCGCGCGGCCAGTCCTACGGCGTTCTTGATGATGCCCCACGAGTTGATGATGCCTATCACGCCGGCCATGGCTATGCCTCCGATGCCGATGTACTTGCCATAAGAGGTGAAAATCTGCTCCGGAGTCATGTCGCCCACGGCGGTGGCGATGGCCGGGTCCCATTGGTTGAGCACCTGCCCGTCGAACAGCACGGCCATGAGCGGCACGATAAGCCACCACACCGCCAGCGAACCGAGGCAGATGATGAGGGCGTATTTCAGGCCGACAATGTAGCCGAGGCCGAGCACCGCCGCGCCCGTATTAACCTTGAACACGAGCTTCGCCTTGTCGGCAAGCGTCTCGCCAAGGCCGATGACGCGCGTGGTGAAGTTCTCGTTCCACCAGCCGAAGGTAGCCACGATGAAGTCATACAGTCCGCCTACCAGCCCGGCCAGCAAC
>CAJMAO010000012.1 GCA_905211345.1 uncultured Prevotella sp. | reverse complement strand
AGCCGCAACAGGGGCTGCTCCGCGCCGCCTGCGGCCATGCGGATAGTCACGCGGCGCACGTCGCCCTCGTCCACGCAGGTGCGCGCCTTGCCGCCGAGTCCGCTTGGGGTGGCGGCCGTGACGGTGTAGCATCCCGGCGGAACGCGGAACAGGGTGGCTGCCAGGGCCTTCATGTCGGTGAACGTGCGGCTCATACTATACGCCCCGCCGTCGGCCGTAATGGTTATTGTCACCTCGTCAATAACCGCGTCGGGGCACGCCGAGCGGTCAAGCTCCACGGTGATTCCGCGGCCTCCGTCGTGCGCCTCGTCGGTGCACGAGGGCATGGCGAGGCACAATACGAGTGCCGCCAGGGCGGCTTTCATATATATAAGAATGTGTTTCATGGCTGTACCTCCCCAGTCTTTACCGTTACGACGCGGCGCGCCTTGTCCGCGTCGGGCAGCGTGTGGTCAGTCCCCTTGCCGTCCGTCTCTATGCGCTCCGCATCAATGCCGAGGCTCACGAGCAGCCTCTTGACGGCTTCTGCGCGTCGCAGCGACACCCGCTGGTTCGCCTGCGCCGTACCCTTGCGGTCGCACCAGCCGGTCAGTCGCACGCGCATGGCGGTGTCGGAGGCCATGGTTCGTGCAATGGCCTCTGCCTTGGCGCGCTCCGCTGGTCGCACGGATGCGGAATTGAAGTCGAAGAATATCACCGGGAATGTGGCCTGCTTTTTCTCCAGCTTGTGCCGTACCGGCTTCTGTGCCGGCGGCCCCGGTGGCGGGTCTTTCGGCCGCGTGTCCGGGCTTTTGCCCGTGCCGTATGGGAGCTATTGGCGGCGTGCAAGAGGGCGCGGCGGCTTTCGCCTTGCCCTTCCCGAAGCTGACGGCCAGTCGCACCCCGCTCTCCCACAGGTAGTTAGACGAGTGTGCGCGGCGTGGTATGCCGTCCATTCCGTCGCCCGTGAGGAACGTCAATCCCGTGTACATCCCGAGCCTTATCCTGCCGTCCACTTCGTAAGAGCCCTGCAGGCGGAATCCCGCGGCGAAGTGCCATCGCGTAGTCCGGCTTGCAGCCATCCTGCCCGAGGGGATGTCGTACAGCCTCGCCTTTGTGCCCATGGCTGCGGCGCGCGGTGAGATGTCGAGGCTCCATCTTGTCTCCGGGCTCGCCCCCAGCCACGGTAGGACGTTCAGGTTGAGCTGCAGTCCGTAGCTTTGCGTTGCGACACGGCTCTTGAGCGAGCCGTATTCCCATCCGTCCATGCCGTCGGCGGGTGCGTAGTATTGCCGTCCGTCGGCTCCCAGCCAGTATCCGGTTTCGGTGCAGCACGGCCTCGCCCCCGTTCCGGCCCGCCCCCATGAGGCTTGCGCCTCGAGCGAGACGGCGCGGCTGAAGGCGTAGCCCGCGAACATCCCGGCCTGCCATCCAGCGCGCACGTTTCCGTCAGCGAACGAGCTTACGGCGAAAGGCACCCCACCCTCGATGCCGGCGTACCAGCCCCGTCTGTCTGTGGAGTCTGCCGCCGCATGCCGTGCGGCACGGGCCGTGCCTGCCGCGCATGTCAGTGCCATGAGCAGCAAGGCAGTGGAGAACAAGTTAAGTGGACGTGGCGAAAAAATCGCCGTAAAAGCGCTTAAAAGCCTTCTGACGGGCTTAAATCCGCATACGGGGGTAAAAACCGGAAGCCCCTGAATCCGCGCCGCAAGGCGGAATTACGCTTCCGCCTTGGCGTGCGCGTGCAGTAGCCGCCTTGCCTAGGCGTATTCCGTGTGGCCGTTGTGGTTTAACGCAGTGTTTGTACATTGGCGTCAGGTTGAAAGGTTTATGTCCAATAAAAGCGTCAATAAGCATCATTGACGGCTTATGACTTTACAAAGATATAAAAAGCTTGATTTCAGGTAGCGTGTTATGCAAATTTAACAAACATGCCATATTTTACTGTTTTCTAAAACATGGCCTTTCACGCTGCAAAAGGCCGCCTTTCGGCCTGCAATATGCCGTCTTTTGGAACGTGAAAGGCCGTGTTTTGCAGACCGAGAGGTAACATGTTGGAATACAGGCGGTTGTGAATTTGTCAAAAATCAAGGGTGTGAAAGGATAATAAAGGCAAAAAACGGATGAAGGTTTTTGTGTTTACGGTGTTTACGATTATCTTTGTATCGTGATGAAAAGATTGGCAGTCATATTATCGTTGTGCATGGCTTATATAGTTGCTGGCGCACAGGAAACGGAACATGAGCCGCTGCCGCCTGATTCAGTAGGCGTGGATATGCCTGAACAGGGGTTGGATATTATCGGCGGAAGCGACGCTCCGGCCGGCATGTATGTCTACGACGGATACCGCGGCGAACCACTTGAGCCTGCCGATTCGCTGCATCTGCCTGTGCTTAACAGCTTTGGGCAAACATATATAAATATGTATCCTTACGACTGGCCGGGCTTTTACGACTGGCAACTGCACCGCGGCCTGAACGTTAGCCTCGGTGCCTCGGTGTTCGGAACGTTTGGCGACGGCCCGTGGCACGGGGTAGGCTTCAGCAACAGTGTGGCCGCAATGTATGCCGTTCCGCTGACGGGCAAGCTGTCGTTGGCCGTAGGCGGATACCTGAACAACCTGTACTGGGCGCACGATGCCTACCATGACGCAGGGCTGAACGCCGTGCTCGGCTATAAGTTTGACGAGCATTGGGAGGGCTATCTGTTCGGGCGGAAGTCGCTGGTGGATAAAAGAATGCCCATGCCTCTTTATGACATGGGCCGCGTAGGCGACCGCATCGGGGCGGCCATAAAGTATAATTTCAACCCTAGATTCAGCATACAAGTTACTGTTTCGGCAGAGAAAAGACCGTGATTTAATTCATAATTCATAATTCACAATGCATAATTGGACGGCGATGAATGATTGGAAATATTGAGAGTTATTGCCGCCGTCCAATTATGCATTGTGAATTATGAATTATGAATTAGGTTAAGCCTCAGGCTGTTGGTTACGACGCTGATGCTTGAGAATGCCATCAGGGCGCTTGCCCACATGGGTGTTATCTGCCAGTGGACTCCGAAAATGAATGGCACTCCTGCCGCAAGGGGTATGCATACAACGTTGTATATGAACGCCCAGAACAGGTTTTGCTTAATCATTCCAACCGTGCTGCGCGACAGTTTGATGGTATCGGGTATGCGTCTGAGGTCGGTTCCAATAAGAGTTACTTGCGCTACATCCATCGCAATGTCGGTGCCTTTGCCCATTGCGATGCTTACGTCGGCCGCGGCCAGAGCCTGCGTGTCGTTTATACCGTCGCCAACCATTGCCACGTGACGGCCTTCGGCCTGGAGTTTCCTTACCAAATCTTCTTTGTCTTGCGGTAAAACTTTGCTGCGGTAATGTTTTATACCTGCCTTTTCAGCCCAGAAGCGCGCGGCATCGTCCTTGTCGCCGCTCATCATGTAAACCTCGACGCCTTCCTTTTGCAGTACTTCCATGGCCTCGCGGGCATGAGGCTTCAGCGTCTCGCGTTCTTCAAGAGCCAGTTGGTCGGCCTTGGTGAAGTCGACGTTTTTGTTAGGTATGGTCAGTGTTCCTGTCTTGTCGATGACCAAGGCATTGATTTTTCGTATGTTTTCAAGGGCTGTCGCGTCTTTAATCAGGATGTTGTTGCGCGCCGCTTTTCCGATACCAACCATAAGGGCGGTGGGCGTTGCCAGTCCGAGTGCGCAAGGACAGGCTATCACGAGCACCGAAACGGCCGAGAGGACGGCGTGGGGCAGCTGGGCGCTTCCGCCTATGGCATACCATAAAACGAACGTAAGAACCGACAGGCCGAGCACCACCGGCACGAACACCAGTGCTATTTTGTCTACCACCCGCTGAACCGGGGCTTTGCTGCCTTGCGCCTCCTGCACCATTCTTATTATCTGGGCGAGCATGGTATTGCTGCCTACCTCTTGGGCGCAGAAGCGTAGTTGCCCTTGTTTAATCATCGTTCCGGCGAATACTTTGTCGCCTTTTTTCTTAAGTACGGGGGTCGGTTCGCCTGTAATCATGCTTTCGTCGATGTAAGCTTCGCCGTCTGTGACGGCACCGTCGACGGGCACTTTCTCGCCTTGGCGTATCTCAATGGTGTCGCCTTTGTCGAGAGTGGCTATCGGCACGTCGTCGATATTGTCGCCGTTGACTACGTGTGCCGTTTTCGGGGCAAGTCCAATAAGCGCGCGTATGGCAGAAGCTGTGCCCTTCTTTGCTCTTTCTTCAAGCATACGTCCTGTTAGAACGAAAGTTATAATCATTACCGACGCATCGTAATATGTATGGTTTTCTATGCCGCGTGACGTCCAGAAGCTGTCGCCCCAGAACGTATTGAACACACTGAACGCGAACGATATGGCGGTGCTCATGGCCACTAGCGTGTCCATGTTGGCCGAGCCGTGGCGCAGTTGTTTCCAAGTGTTTCTGTAAAACTGGCTTCCGCAGTAAACAAGGTTTGCCAACGCAATGATGAGCATTGTCTGGTTGGTGGTTGAAGTGTCGCCGATGTTCAGCCATTTCATTGACAAACTCATTGTGAGCAACGCCAAAATCCATGATGTTATGACCTTTTTCACCAAACGTAGGTAGGCCGTCCGTTCGATTGTTTCCACCGATTCGTCCTCGTCTATCACAAGGTCGTAACCGGCTTTGATGATTTCTTCTTTCATCATTTTCGGCGTTATAGCCTTCGGGTCGTATTCGACCAAGGCCGTGCGGGCGGCAAAATTTACGTTTGCCGACGCAATGCCGTCAAGCTGGTTTAGCCTTCGTTCTACGTTGGCTGCGCATCCGGCGCATGCCATTCCAATGACTGCTATCGTTTTCTTTTCCATATATTGAGTAGCTTTGTATTGTGCAAAATTACACAATACACGGTTTAATGTTGTTACGGAATTATGGAAAAGATTTATAAGTTTCAGATTTTGTCAAGCTGTTTCAATTCCTTTTTGCGCATCGCTTTGAACTGTGAGGGAGTCATTCCCGTAACACTCTTGAACTGGGAACTTAGATAAGCCGTGCTGGAATAGTTCATTTTCGTGGCAATTTCGTTGAGAGACAACTCGTTGTAAAAGAGAAGTTCTTTTACGCGTTCCACCTTTTGCAGAATGAAAAAGCGCTCTATTGTAGTGCCAGTGTTTTCAGAGAACAGTTTGCTTAACGAGCTGTAGTCTGCGTTCAGCTTGTCCGACAGATATGAGGAAAGGTTGCTTGTAGCCTTATTATCATGGTAATGTACAAGCTCAATGATTGCGCTTTTTATGCGGTCTACGGTTTGCTGTTGCCTGTCTTCAAGCAATTCAAACCCCAATAGGTTCAGTTTTGACCTTATTTCTGCAAGTTGTCCGTTATCAGGATGTTCTTTGATTTCGGCTACTCCAAGTTCTGTTACGTTGACTGTAAAGCCCAACCCCGTAAGGGCTTGAGATACAGCGGCCTTACAACGGTCGCAAACCATATTCTTGATGTAGAGTACAGTCATTCTTATTGGTAAGTCTTTATATAACAGAAGAAAGCCAAGTCGCTGTTATCCAGCTGCTTGGCTTTTCTTCTTGTGACCCCGACAGGATTCAAACCTGTAACCTTCTGATCCGTAGTCAGATGCTCTATTCAGTTGAGCCACGGGGCCTTTTCCCTTAATTGCGATGCAAAGGTACACACTTTTGATGAAACTACCAAACTTTTATGGCACTTTTTTGAAAAAATATTTTTATTGTTTTGTATTTTCATTGTTTCCCATTCTAATATGGGCTACAGGCATAACATGACATAGTGCATCGTTAAAAGAATAAAAGGTCTTTGCAGCCGTAGCTTCAAGACCTTTTGACTGAGGTACCTAGCAGAGTCGAACTGCTCTACACGGTTTTGCAGACCGTTACCTAACCGCTCGGCCAAGGTACCTTGTTTGTTTTGCGGTGCAAAGATAATGCTTTTCTGTCAATCCAGCAAATTTTTGTTGGAAAAAGTTAGACTGACTATCAACCGGACAGTGAAAAGCGGCTGTCGCCGGGATTTTGGTAAATAAAAAGCCGGACGGCTGTGGGCCTCCGGCTTATATATAATATATGTATATGCGCGCTTATCTAATGCGATCGGCCGAGCGAACCAAAGCCTCGTCGGCTAAAATCGCTTTCCTTGCCATGAAGTAGAGTATCATTGCTACGGCAGGAAGGGCGGCCGTCAGCGACACGCTGAAATTGCCGGCGCTCTCGCTTATGTGGGTTGACACCACGGCGTAAACCACATACCAGCCCAGTATCAGGAGAAGATTGAATACGCAGAAACGGCTTTGCACCATTCTATTGCGGTATGAGAATATTGCTATCAAGGCAATGGGGCAGGTGAGAAGCAGTATCGCGAAAAGCACCCATACCGGGAAACCATAGCTTCCGCCGGGGCGTGTCCACAAGTTGTACAGATCTGATTTTACGCCCAGCGCGGTACCGTCGGTGAAACTGCCAATGGGAAAGCACAGGCATACTATTGTGAGTACAAGGGCTACCAATAGGAATACTGTCTGTTTCCGCTGTATCATCACATTTCCTTTTGGTTGTCCCTTTGTGTGTCGCGCCAATATACGTTGCCGTCGATAAACTCTTGTGTGGCGAGCAGTGTTGGTTTCGGCAGTTTTTCGTAATAACGTGAAATCTCGATTTGTTCCCTGTTCTCGAAAACTTCTTCCAAACTGTCGTTGTAAGACGCGAACTCGGCCAGTTTCTTGCTCAGGTCTTGCTTTATCTCGACCGAAATCTGGTTGGCGCGTTTTGCTATGATTGCCACGCTTTCGTAGATGTTGTCCGTCTCATTGCACAAGTCCATGATGTTGCGTGTGACGGTGTTGGTAGGAGCTTTTGATTTCTTGTAATCCATATTTATTGTTACAATGTTGTTTGTATAATTATTTTTCCTTAGTGAATTTCTGGCAAGAGGCGATGTATTTCTCGGCCAGTTTCTTGTTCTTAGAGTCAGGATATTCGTTGATGAAGCCGTAACATTCGTCCTCGGCGTCGCGGTAGCGGTCTACTTTTTTTGACTCTACGCTTTGCTGGGCCAGTTCAAACTTGCTTTTCATTATCAGCAGCGCGAAGTCTTCGCGCATCGTCGTATACGGGTAGTCGTTCATTGCATTTTGCGCCGTGATGATGCACGCCTCGTAATTGCTGCCTCCGCTGGTGCAGTTGCCGAAGTAAGTGCCGAGGTTGTAGTACAGTTGCGCCGAATAAAGTTCTTTCTTCACGAGCTTGTCCTGCAACTCGAACAGGCGTTTTTGTGCCATGTCTTTCAGTTTGGCTTCAGGGAATATGTCGAGATATTCTTGAAACGCGGCGATGGCGTTTACCGTCTGTGTCTGGTCAAGGCGCGGTTCAGGCGTACTCATGTAGAGGCTTTCGCCTATGTAGAACGCGGCTATTTCGGCATATATGCCTTTTGGGTATGCCTGGCGGTATTTCTTGAATGTCATGGCCGCTCCCTCGTAGTCTTTGTCGCAGTATTGGGCCATGGCCAGCATATAGAGGCTCTCTTCGGCGTTGTCGGTGCCTTTCTGTATGGTCACCAGTTCTTGAAGCAAGGTTATGGCTTGCGAGTATTTGCCGTTGGCGAAACACTCTTTGGCGTATTCGTATTTGTAAGTATAGTCCTGTGACTTGTATACTTGGTTGAACTCATGTGCGCATCCTGAAAGTATAATGACGGCAAATATCGCGATGAGAATGTTATTCTTCATATAACTACACATTTGGCTGCAAAAATACACATTATATTATAAACAGCCAAAGTTTGCCTATAATTTTAAGAAAAAATTGTTTTTGTGGCGGCTATGTGCGCTGTTGGTGTATGATATTAGTTATCTTTGCAGACGGATATATGGCACATGCCCGCGCCGTAGCAGATTTTCAAGTTTGCGGAAGGTGGCCTTTCGGGTTGCGGAAGACGGCTTTTTGCACGGTGAAAGACGACCTTTTGGAAGGAGGAAAGCCACCTTTTGCACGGCGTTTTGTAAGTTGCTGTTTTTCAGCAAGTTGCATAATTGCCAAAAATTGGGGTCATGCAAGGCTGGCGGATGTGTCCGGAGTTAAGATTTTTATTGTATGAGTGATTTTAAACTTGTTTCCGATTATCAGCCTACCGGCGACCAGCCGGAGGCAATAAAGCAGCTTACCGACGGATTGCTCATGGGCGAAAAGTCGCAGGTGTTACTGGGTGTCACCGGCTCGGGCAAGACGTTTACCGTGGCGAACGTCATAGCCAACGTAAACAAGCCTACGCTTATACTGAGCCACAATAAGACTCTGGCCGCCCAGCTGTACAGCGAGATGAAGTCGTTTTTTCCTGACAACGCCGTTGAATACTACGTTTCTTACTATGATTACTACCAGCCTGAGGCGTATCTGCCGCAGACCGACACGTATATCGAGAAAGACTTGGCCATTAACGAGGAAATCGACCGCTTGCGCCTGTCGGCCGTGTCGGCGCTGCTTTCCGGCCGGAAAGACGTAGTTGTGGTGTCGTCGGTGTCGTGCATTTACGGTATGGGCGGCCCTGTGGAAATGGCTAAGAGCGTGATTTCGATAAAGCGCGGGCAGAAGTTAGACCGCAATGTGTTTCTGCGCAGTCTTGTAAACGCCCTGTACGTGAGGAACGACTTGGAACTGAAGCGCGGCAATTTCCGTGTAAGGGGCGACACCGTAGACGTGTTCATGGCCTATAGCGACAACGTGTTGCGTGTGTCGTTTTGGGACGACGAGATTGATACAATCGAGGAAATAGACTCTGTAAGTTTCCACCGCCTTGCCTCTTTCGACAGTTATCAGATATATCCGGCCAACCTGTTTGTCACGTCCAAGGAGCAGACGGAGATAGCCGTGCGCCAGATTCAGGACGACTTGGTGAAGCAGATTGACTTTTTCAACGAACAGGGCGACGCGATCAAGGCCCAGCGCATAAAGGAAAGGGTGGAGTATGACATGGAGATGATAAAGGAACTGGGCCACTGTTCCGGCATAGAGAATTATTCGCGATATTTTGACGGCCGCGAACCGGGGCAGAAACCTTACTGTCTGCTTGACTTTTTTCCGAAAGATTACTTGCTTGTGATAGACGAAAGCCATGTGAGCGTGCCGCAAATAAGCGCGATGTACGGCGGCGACAGGGCGAGGAAGACAAATCTCGTTGAGTATGGTTTCCGTCTGCCTGCGGCGTTTGACAACCGTCCTTTGACTTTCGACGAATTCCACTCGATGGTAAACCAAGTTATTTACGTATCGGCCACGCCGGCCGATTACGAACTGGCAGAGGCCGGGGGAGTGGTGGTGGAGCAGGTCATAAGACCTACGGGGCTGCTCGACCCTGAGATAGAAGTGCGTCCCAGCGAGAACCAGATAGACGACCTCATGGAGGAAATCATCCAGCGCAACGAGCGAGGCGAGCGTACTTTGGTCACCACTCTGACAAAGCGTATGGCCGAGGAGCTGACGGAATACTTGTTGAACCATGGCGTGCGCGCCAATTATATACACAGCGACGTTGCCACGTTGGACCGCGTGAAGATAATGAACGATTTGCGCGAAGGAGTGTTTGACGTGCTCGTCGGGGTCAACCTGCTACGCGAGGGATTGGACTTGCCCGAGGTTTCGCTAGTGGCGATACTCGATGCCGACAAGGAAGGTTTCTTGCGCTCGCATCGCTCGCTGACGCAGACTGCAGGCCGCGCCGCGCGTAACGTGAACGGTAAGGTGATAATGTATGCCGACAAGATAACGGCCAGTATGCGGCTGACCATTGACGAGACGCTGCGCCGCCGCGAAAAACAGTTGAAATACAATGAGTTGCATCATATTACGCCGAAGCAGATAGTTAAAAACATTAACCATAACGCCCTTGGTGTACAGACGGTAGAGGATGTACGGCCTGCCGTAGAGAATAAATATAAGCCGTACATAGAGGAAGAACACATAGCCTTTGCCGCCGACCCTATAGTCAAGGGCATGAGCAAGGAGCTGCTTGAAAAGAGCATAGCCAACACCCGTAACCTCATGAAGAAGGCAGCCAAAGAGCTTGACTTTATCCAAGCGGCACAGTTCCGTGACGAACTGTTGCGCTTGCAGGCTATGCTTGATGGAAAATGACGGGCTTATTCGTATCTCATCGACTTTGCCGGATGTATCCGCGATACGAGGTAGCTTGGCGCAATAAGCACGAATATGCTGATAAGCAATGTCGCAACGTTGATTAAAATGATGATAGGCAGGTTGAATTCCACCGGCACCGTGTCAACGTAATACGTCGAGGCATCCAGCTTTACAAGCCCAGTGAACCGTTGCAGGGCTATCAGGCCGATGCCGATTATGTTGCCTATGGCCAGTCCGCGGCCTATGATGAACACGGCGAACCAAAGGAATGTTTTGCGTATGGTCTTGTTACGTGCGCCAAGGGCTTTGAGTATGCCTATCATGCTGGTGCGTTCAAGAATGATGATAAGCAGTCCTGAAATCATGGTAAACCCGGCAACGCAGAGCATTAGCGCGAGTATTATCCATACGTTTAGGTCTAAAAGGTCGAGCCAAGTGAATATTTGAGGGTTTGTGTCCTGTATTTTTGCTGACGAGTAAGCCTCGCCGTAGCGGTCGGTTGTACGGTTTACTTTATTTATAATGTTTTCTTCCACCATGTCGATTTCGTCGAAATCGGCTACAGTAAGTTCCGCCCCTACGGCTTGGTCGGATTCCCAGCCGTTCAGCCGTAAGGTAGTATAAAGGTCGGTGAAGCAAATTGTTTTGTCAAATTGCGACAAGTTAGTCTGGTAAACGCCCGATATAGTGAAACGTCTTACACGCACGTCGCCGCCGTCAATGAAGTAGGCGAAAACCTTGTCGCCTGCGTTCAGTTTCAGCCGGTCGGCCATAATTTTCGATATTAGTATCTTGTTGTGGCTTACTGAATCGCTGAATGTGGGTATGTTGCCGCTGATCAGGTTGTTGTGAATGAATGTAGTGTCGTATTCGGCCGCCACTCCTTTGAACGCTACGCCGAGAAAATCGTTGTCGGTTTTCAGTATGCCTTGTTTCATCGCGTAGCGTTGTACATGCTTTACGCCGTTGATAGAGCGCAGCACTTTCATCATGCTGTCGTTAATGCACACAGGACGGGCGTCTCGTCCGTGCAGTGTCATGAAATTGGCAACGGTTATATGACTGCCGAAGCCTACCACTTTGTCGCGTATGGTGTGCTTGAAACCAAACACGATGCTTACCGACACAATCATCACCGCCAAGCCGATGGCAACACCGGCGGTGGCTATGCGTATTGCCGGACGGCTCACTTTTTGCTTGGAGTCGTTGGCTGAATATATGTGTTTGGCTATGAATAATGGCAGGTTCATTCTTCGTCAACCCTCCCCGGATATGATTCAAGGGCCTTGCGGAGCACTAACAGCGCCCTTACAAGGTCTTCTTTTTTCAATACGTATGCGATGCGCACTTGGTTACGGCCGGCTCCCGGAGTTGTATAGAATCCCGAAGCGGGGGCCATCATAACAGTTTCACCTTCATAATTAAAATCCTCCAAGCACCAGCGGCAGAACTTTTCGCTGTCGTCAACGGGCAGTTTCGCTACGGTATAGAATGCGCCCATCGGTATAGGCGAATACACTCCGGGTATGCGGTTAAGGCCGTCGATGAGACATTTACGGCGTTCAACATACTCATCGTACACCGTGCGGTAATATTCTTCGGGAGCGTCCAACGACGCTTCGGCCGCAATTTGCCCGATAAGCGGCGGTGACAGGCGTGCTTGGCAGAATTTCATCACGGCGCGCCTCACCTCGGCGTTCTTTGTTATCAACGCCCCGATGCGTATGCCGCACTCGCTGTAACGCTTGCTTACGGAATCGATCAGTACCACGTTTTGCTCTATTCCTTCCAAATGGCAGGCACTGATATAGGGCGAACCGGTATAGATATATTCCCTGTAAACTTCGTCAGAGAATAGGTAAAGGTCGTATTTCTTTACGAGATCGCGTATCTGGTGCATTTCACGGCGTGTGTACAAATAGCCTGTCGGGTTGTTCGGATTACAGATAAGTATGGCCCTTGTACGGTCGTTTATCAGTTCTTCAAACTTCTCAACTTTAGGGAGCGAGAACCCTTCTTCTATCGTTGTGGCTATGGTTCGGATCTTGGCGCCGGCCGATATGGCGAAAGCCATGTAGTTGGCGTAGGCCGGTTCGGGCACGATAATCTCGTCGCCGGGATTCAGACACGACATGAAGGCGAACAATACGGCTTCACTGCCGCCACAAGTGATGATAATGTCGTCGGCGGTTACGTTGATGTCGTACTTCTTGTAATATGAAACTAGTTTTTGTCTGTAACTCAGATAACCTTGTGAAGGTGAGTATTCAAGTATTGTTCGGTCTATGCCGCGTATTGCGTCGAGGGCCACTTGAGGTGTAGGAAGGTCGGGTTGGCCAATGTTTAGATGGTAAACCTTTATTCCGCGTTGTTTTGCTGCCGCAGCCAGTGGAGCCAGTTTTCTTATCGGAGACTCGGGCATTTCCAAGCCGCGGACTGATATTTGAGGCATAAGTTTTATTCCTTTCTGTTTAAAACAGTTGCAAAATTACGAATATCTGATAGAATATTCTATCAAAATCGAATTTATATCGTTATTTTAATTAAATGTTCTTACATTTCCGTAGATGGCTGCCTGTTGCATAGCTGGCGTCAGTTGAAGAAGTTCCATGAAACTCCGAAACGGAAAATCCGCCCGTTAATAGGGTAGTGGGGAACAAGGAAACTGTCGCCGCTGCTGGCATTAACATGGCTCATCATCACGAAAAATCGTGTATGCTTCAGGTGCATGTTCGCGTAAACGTTGACAATCGGGTAGTTGCCTGTTTCCACATTGGCCGCCCCGTTGTCCTGAACGGTGAACTGTCCTAATGCCGGACTGTAATCGAGAGCTTTGTATTTCGTGAAGTAACGCATATCGCCGCCTAAATCAACGGTCAGCACCTTGGCTATCTTGAAGTGAAGATACAGGTTTGTGTAGATGTTGATTTGTGGTACTGGCAGTATGTTTTCATCGCTCGACTTTTGGTAAGTTATTTGGTTTTCCCAGTTCAACGGACCCAGTTTGAAGTCTTGCGACAGTTGTAAAGTCAGCAGGCTGAGGTTGCTTGAACTTTGCCTTACGCTTACAGTGTTGCCTGTTCTTCCGAATTCTTCGGTTATGTTGTATTTTTGTGCGAAGTACGTATAGTTTTGCAAGTTGTCGTAAGCTACGCGCAGTTTCGTGCGTGTTCGCTTCAGCGAGAACAGTCCTTCGATGTGCGTGCGTATTTCTTGATCAAGCCCGTCGTTGTCCCACCAAAGGTGTTTTGAGTGATAATGCCTGTAATAAAAGGTTGGATTGACACGGTGGAAGTAAGCGTGCGCGGCCAGTGTCACGGTGTCTTTGAACAACCTGAAATTCAAGTCGGCTCGTCCGTCCACTTTAAGTTGGCCTGCGTCTTCGCCCAACAGCCATGTCTCTGCCGTCACATTATAATGTAATGTGGAGCCTTGCGTCTTTATGAGCTGGCCTCCTACGCTGAGATTGTGCTCGTTATAAGTGTTACGGCTGTTCCAACCGATGGAGTCGGGAAGGGTGAAATGACGCAGGTCGGACGTTACGAAAGCCCTCAGTCCGGCTTTTGCCCATTTGTTGAAACCTTCGAGCAGGGCGACGGCGAATGTGTTTTTAAGCGAATAATGCGTGGTGCGGTCGTATATTGAGTCGCCGGGGAAACGCTCGTTCACAGGGTATGTTGATGCGTAATAGCCTTCCGGAGTGTCATACGCTTGGTAGATGCGTTTATAGTTGTCGAACTTCAGCGTGTGTATGAAACTTGTCACGGGTACGTATTCGTCTTTCATCCACGTTGTGTCGACGGTTTCCGCAGCTGCCTGTTGCGTACTTGCGGCTAGCAGGCTGTCGGCGGTAGCCTTATCTACGGTTATCCTGTCGCTTTTGACAGTTATAGAGTCAGTGGGTTCATTACCGGCTATTATTGCGTCATCAGGACGGCCTGAGTATGTTTTTTGTTCGTCAAATTCGTCTTCGTCGAAGTTCCGTCCTTCTTCTTCGGCTTTCTTCCGGGCTTCTTCTTTTGCCTTTTTTGCAGCGTTTTCCCGTTGTGACTCAATGGCGAATTTCTTTGCTTTTATCTCGTCTTCGGTCATCTTTACCTTGCGCCTGAAGCCGAAACTGTATCTGTGTGAGAAGAATATGTGCTGGTTGTCGTTACGGTTCCAGTTCTGCTGCAGCACTGTTGGTATTTCGTCATTGCGGAAGTTGTCTTCGAACATCTCAGGATGAGTGATGTACTGGTCGTCCGTTATGCCTCCGTTTTCAGCCACTTTCTCATGGTTGGTCGACAGCAGCAGGTGGGCTTGGTAACGTTCGCCAAGATATGACGCGTACATTGAATAATTGAAATGTGCCGTGCTTTGGTTCAGGAAATAACCGCGCCCGTATATATAGTCAAACTTGAAACCTACGCCTAGTTCTTTGCCTGCGTTAACTCCGAACAGGGCTTTAAAATGGTTTTCACCGTTTGTCCTGTTGCCACATTCGTTATAAGAGATGTTGGTAATCGGCGAGAGCGTGTTGGTGAAATGGAATTTGTCGACAGGCGTTATGAAGTAATCGTAATACTGTGTGAACATAAACTGTTCATTGGCGTTTCTGTCGATGAAGATACGGTTGATGCGTGGCGAGCCTAGGTTGCCGAGCATATTGTATTCGCCGCGCAGGCCGTCGTTGAATATAGAGTTCATGTACATGTGTGGCAGCGTGTCGGGTTCGGCGGCAGTCCGCTCGCCGAAGCGTTCGTCTACGGTCCACACTTTTAGCCCTTTCGGTATTTCCTTGTTCTTTGACGACAGCGAGTCACGGCTCGACCTCCTACTGTTTGTGGTCGAGTAGTCGCCGGTGTCGGTCAGCTGGTTATAGTCTTGCGCGCTTGCCGTGGCGCATAAAAGTATCATTGGCAAGCAGAGAATGGCGAAAATCTTGATTCTCATTTCAAAAAACGGAAAACACATTCGACAATCTTGAACACCATTGATATGAGGATGATTATCGTGCCGGTGTTTTGGCTGCCGTTGAAATAAACTATTACGCCTGCCAATGCGCCCACCATGAATATGATGTTCAGTATGTTACGCAACACGATATAGCGGTCTTCACGATCGTTACGCCGGTGTCTTGGCCTTGAATCGGGCTGGATACTGTCTTGGTTGTCGAGCATTTCTTGTCATTTGTTTGTAAGCTGGCCCATGCCTGTTAATTTGTGGCGCAGGCTGCTTCGGTTCAATTCTTTTCTATCATTGACGTTTTCCGCCGTAGTGTATGGCTGAATTATTTGAGAACGGTCTGCCTGATAACATCGAACAGATAGTCCTTGCGGTCTATTGTCTTGCGGCGGAATTTTGCCGAACCGGGCAGCAGCCTTGTCTTCTTGCGGTTGAGGGCGTTTTCGTCGTTGATCCATTCTTCCGCTTTATACACGTAGCCGCCGTCGTCGCTACGGTTGTCTTCGTAACGGTAGGATATGCGACCCATTGTCACCGTCAGGTGGTTGTCTTTGCAATAAGCTATCAGGGTATAGTTGAACTTCGTCCTGTCGAGCATTAAAAACTTGTCGGTGAACACGAGCCATTCCTTTATGCTTGCCGCCACGATGTGTTCTTGCTTGTTGACCAACGCCACGCTGCTGCCTTCCAGCTGGTTTTCGGTTTTCGTAAGGTCGGTGAGGCAATTAAGCATGATGCTGTAAATCTGGTCGGCGGTTTTGCCGGGCACGTCTACATCAAGTTGCCATTCAACCTTGCCGTCCACCTCAGGCACGGCTCCTGCAAGGTATTTGGCGTCCTTGCTAGGTTTTTCAACCTTGCGCTCAACGGTTTTGTCGTCTTTATTGTCATAGTCTGTCGTTGGCTTTTCCCATACCGATTGCGCCATGGCTATGGTTGGAATGAAATATGCCAAGAGGATAAAAAATAGTTTCATCGTGATAATATTTTGTGCAAAGTTACTAAATTAAAGCCTTACAGGCATAATAAAAAGCATAATTTAACAACTCTATCGGGCTTTTACTGTTGTTGGTGTGTTTTTGTCGTTGACTGTTTGGCCTGTTTTTGTTTTTCCGTTTTTAAGCGAGTATAATAGTTAAATAAAGTAAAATTAGAAGTGTTCCAGTTAACTTAAAAGTTCTAAAAGTGGCAATCGTCGCAAAACAAGGCGGCCTTTGCCTGAAAAAACACCTGTTTCCGATGTCTTATGTAAATTCTTGTCAGCCAGTGCTTTATGGTGAACATCTTGTCTTGTCAGGCTTGTTTAGCCGTCAAGAACGGTGTATAAGGTGGTGAAATAGCGTGGTCTTTCGTTTAAAAGAACGGCTTTTAGGGATACAATAAGCCGTGTATTGTAATGTCAAAGACCGTCTTTGAGAATGTAAAAGGCCGTTTTTTGTTTTGCGTTAAGTGGCTTTTCGCTTTGTAATATCACTTTATTTTACAAAATATTTCTATTTTATGTCTTCACGGAGTGTTAAATGCCTGTGCCGCTTTTGTCGCCGAAAGTTAATAGTTCTTAATGCGCATATTGCCTAAGTGTAGCTTTTATAACGGTTTTTGCCTGTTTATGCAGGTTGTGTTCGGTGGTTATGGCGTATGTCGTGGCGTTTCTCATGGAAAGTTTACAGCAATGATAAAAATAGTAAAATAAATGCAAAATAAGATGCAAATGTGTAAGATGTATTGAAAAAGGAGTAATTTTGTCACAAAATTTTAACTAATAATGTAATTATGAAAAAAATCCTATTATTGTCTTTTATGCTGATGCTTTCATTGGGATACGCGTCGGCGCAGAAGCAGGCGGAAATCAAGTTTGATAAGCTGACATACGATTTGGGCAAGTTTTCCGAGAGCACTCCCGTGCAGAAGTGTACGTTTACGTTCACCAATGTCGGCGATGCGCCTCTTATTATAAACCAAGCCGTAGCCAGTTGCGGGTGTACGGTGCCAAAATATACGAAGAAACCCGTGGCTCCGGGGCAGAAAGGCACAGTCAGCGTGACTTATAACGGCAAGGGACGGTTTCCCGGCCATTTTAAGAAAACAATAACAATAAGGACGAACGGAAAACCCGAAATGACGCGCCTTTATATAGAAGGCACTATGGAAGAAGCGAAATGAGTTAAGAGTTAAGAATTAAGGGTTAAGAAAAAACGCCTCATAAAATTAGAAGCAGGCAAAAGTATTTTTCTTAACCCTTAATTCTTAACTCTTGATTTTTAAAACGAGTAGGCAAAGCCTATAGACATATATTCCTTGAACTGCCAGTAACCTAGGCTTTCGTCGCGCCCTGACGTGCCGTCGTCAAAGCGTGGATAGAAAAACAGGTTGGAAGATATGTATTTATTAAACTGGAACGTCACGGTGTTCTCCCATTCCATTTCCATTCTCTCGTAGGTGGTATATCCGTACAGCCTGGTCTTCCATTTGATGAGTTCCGATATTTGCCATGTAAGGTCGAACGTACATTCAGAACCGAAATCGTTCATCGTATGTTTGCCTTCGTCCAGTCCGTTTTGTGTGGCTAAAGCCTTACGTCCTACGTATCTGAAGTTATAAGCCAGAGGCGCCAGTTGTATAGAGCCAGTCAGCCTGTCGTTCAGTGCTTTTACGTTGTAACTCATACCGAGGGAAAAGTTCATGTTCAAAGGCGACAAGATGTCAGAATAAACTTTAGGGTCGTTGCTTTTGTAGCCTCGCATGAACTGTGTGCTGGCTATCAGCTGGAAAGTGTAATACCAGTTTTTTGTGGCTTGAAGTCCCAGCTTCCCCGTGTACCTGATAAGGTCTTCTGATGTTTTGAAGTTGTGCAGCGTGTCGCCTCTTGAAGTCTGGAAACCCAATTTTAATTCCAGTTTGTTTTCGAATTTCAGCTTTTGCTTGTTGTTATAGTTGGCTTGCAGTGTTGCGCTGGCCAACATCGAGTAGTTGCTTTCGCCGCCTTTGTACCAGTTTTCAGACACGAAGTTCTGTAGGAATTGCAGATAATAGTCTCCGCTGAAAGTCCAGAAGTTTGGCTTTTCCACCATGATTTCAAGCGGTTCTTCAGGCGTGTATTCAGGCACGTCGTCGTCATTCCCGGTGTATTTCACGTCGTGTCTTAGCGGCTGGGTTATTTCCTCATGTAAAGAACCGGCCAATGCAAGTTCGTTTTCAGTGGTCTTTACATATTCCGGACTGCGCAAATACGCGGCTAGCAACGCCTCGTCGATGGCTTTGTCTACCTCGTCAGGTTCGTCTCCTCCAAGTTCCATGCTGCTTGACGCGGTCGAATAGTAAAAAGTTAAAGGAGAGAAAATCCTGAAAAAGCGTGCGTCGGCGGCAGGCATAATCGATAGGGAGTCCATAATGTGCGATATAGAATCGGCTTTTGCCTTGTAAGAAAGCAGCGAGTCTACGTAGGCCGCGACAATCAGCGTGTCGGGCTTTTGTATTGGAAGGTTGTGCAGTTTGTTCCTTGTCTGGCAGTCGGCCGCTGTGGCACACCATATAAATAAAGACGCGAGTAAAAGTCTGAATGTCATTTTTACGAAAATAAGTTCAGGTTGCAAAGTTAGCATATATTTTACTAATTATACAGGCCACGCCGTTATTTTGCCTAATAAAGATAGTATAATTTTGCCGTATCGGCATTTTTTCTTAATTTTGCACGTCGTATATTATTTTTAAATTAGTAATCAAAATATTATAATCGTGGCAGAAACAAAATACATCTTCGTCACAGGCGGTGTAGCTTCCTCGCTTGGTAAAGGAATCATATCGTCGTCAATCGGCAAACTTCTTCAAGCCAGAGGCTACAACATCACAATCCAAAAGTTCGACCCGTATATCAACATCGACCCGGGTACGCTCAACCCATACGAGCACGGCGAGTGTTACGTTACCGTAGACGGGCACGAGGCTGACCTTGACCTTGGCCATTACGAGCGTTTTACCGGCATACAGACGACAAAAGCAAACAACCTTACGACAGGGCGTATATACAAATCTGTAATCGACAAGGAACGCCGGGGTGATTACCTTGGGAAGACAATCCAGGTGATACCGCACATTACCGACGAGATAAAGCGTAATGTCAAGATGCTTGGCAAGCGTGACAACTACGACTTTGTGATAACTGAAATAGGCGGTACGGTCGGTGACATAGAAAGTCTGCCGTTTCTTGAGAGCATACGCCAGTTGAAATGGGAGTTGGGCAGGAAGGCTCTCTGCGTACACCTTACATATATACCATACCTTGCGGCGGCTAAGGAATTGAAGACAAAGCCTACGCAACATTCGGTAAAGGAACTGCAAAGCGTCGGCATACAGCCTGACATTCTCGTGTTGAGGACAGAGCATCCGTTGAGTGACGGCATACGCAAGAAGGTTGCTAATTTCTGTAACGTTGATTTTGATGCCGTGGTGCAGAGCGTCGACATGCCAACTATTTACGAGGTGCCTGTACGTATGCAGGAACAGAAACTTGACGAAACGATACTCCGCAAAATGGGCGAGCCTATCGGGGATACCCCTACACTCGGCCCGTGGCGTTCGTTCCTTGAGCGCAGGCATAAGGCTACGGAGATAGTAAACATTGGTCTCGTTGGCAAGTATGACCTGCAAGACGCGTACAAGAGCATTCTTGAAAGTCTTTCGCAGGCCGGCACTTATAACGATTATAAGGTTAAGGCGACGTTTATCAACAGTGAAAAGATAAATGAAGACAACGTGGCCGAGAAACTTGCAGGCATGGACGGAATCGTGGTTTGTCCCGGTTTCGGCCAGCGGGGAATAGAAGGCAAAATCATAGCGGCTCATTATACCCGTACGCACGACATACCAACGTTCGGCATTTGCCTTGGTATGCAGATGATGGTAATTGAGTTCGGGCGTAATGTTCTTGGTTATGACGACGCCAACAGCCGCGAGATGGACGAGAAGACGGAGCACAACGTCATCGACATCATGGAAGACCAGAAGAACATAACTAATATGGGCGGGACAATGCGTCTTGGCGCTTACGAGTGCGTATTGAAGCAAGGCTCGCGCGTGTTTGACATATATAAGAAAGAGCACATACAGGAACGCCACCGTCATCGTTATGAGTTTAATAACGACTTTGAGCAGGAATACGAGCGTGCCGGTATGAAGTGCGTAGGCCGTAATCCGGAGAGCGATTTGGTTGAAATAGTCGAAATTCCCGGTTTGAAGTGGTATATCGGCACCCAGTTCCACCCTGAATATTCAAGTACAGTGCTTCATCCGCATCCGTTGTTCCTTGATTTTGTGAAGACGGCGATAGAAAACAAGAACAGCAAGAATAAGTAACAATCATACAGTTTTTCGTAAGATGGACAAGAATACGATTATTGGTTTTGTTCTCATAGCGGCCGTTTTAATAGGTTTTAGTTGGTGGTCAAGACCTTCGGAGGAAGATATTGCGCAGCAGCGGATACAAGATTCGATTACTGCTGTGGCCAAACAGAAGGCCGAGCAACAGTTAAAGGCCGAACAACAGGCAACGAAGTCGAATGTGGCCGGCCTGGCGGCAATGGATTCAACGGTGCTTTTTTATAACGCCTTTAACGGCAAGGCGCAGGATGTCGTGTTGAGAAATTCCAAGTTGGAGCTTACTCTGAACACTAAAGGAGGTGTTGTTGAGAAAGCCGTGATAAAAGGCTTTAAAGATAACAATGGTAATCCTGACCTTACATTGTTTGACGGAAAGAACCAGTCTTTGAAGTTCATGCTGGCCGGAAAGGAAACCAACATTATCACAAGCGACTTGTTTTTCACGCCGTCAAACGTAACTGACACAACGGTAACAATGACAGCCGATGCCGGCAACGGTAAGTCGTTGGTGATGAATTACAGGTTAGGCAAGGACTATATGCTTCATTTTTCGATGCAGGCTAACGGCTTAAGCGGAGTGTTTGCGCCGAATTATGACAAGATGGATATAGAGTGGACCGATCTCACCCGTCAGCAGGAAAAAGGCTTTACGTTTGAGAACCAACATTCGTCTTTGACTTACCATTTCACAGACGGAGGAACCGATAACCTCAGTGAGACGAGCGAGAAGGTTGACGAAAAAATAGAGGACGTTATCGACTGGGTCGCTTTCAAGAACCAGTTCTTCAGTGCAGTGATGATAGCTAAGGATGATTTCGGTGCAAACTCTCTGATGACAAGTATTCCGCAACAGAAAGGCTCCGGCTTCTTAAAGCATTATGCCGCGAAAATGAAAACCTCTTTCGATCCTACGGGAAAGATGCCGACCGAGCTTGAATTTTACTTTGGTCCCAACGACTTTAATCTTTTGAGGAAAGTTGAGAAGCAAAGCACGTTCAACAAGGATTTGGAACTGCAACGCCTTGTGTACCTTGGCTGGCCGTTGTTCCGTATCATCAACCGCTGGTTTACTATTTATGTGTTTGACTGGTTGACCGGAATGAATATCAACATGGGCATCGTGCTTATCCTCATAACCCTGTTGCTTAAGGTCATAACATATCCTTTGGTGAAAAAAAGTTATATGTCTTCGGCTAAGATGAGGGTTCTGAAACCTAAAATCGACGAGGCTACAAAGCAGTATGACAAGCCGGAAGACCAGATGCAGAAGCAGCAGGCAATGATGGCGATGTACTCCAAGTACGGTGTAAGTCCGTTGAGTGGGTGTCTGCCAATGCTCATCCAGCTGCCTATTTGGATTGCCATGTTCAACTTTGTGCCTAACGCCATACAGTTGCGCGGTGAGAGTTTCCTTTGGATCAGTGACTTGTCGACGTATGACCCGATTATTGAATGGAATACGAATATTTGGCTGATAGGCGATCATTTGAGCCTTACGTGTATTCTGTTCTGCGTTGCCAATGTGTTATATTCAATAATGACGATGCGTCAGCAGAAAGACCAGCTGGTGGGCGCACAGGCCGAGCAGATGAAGATGATGCGCTGGATGACATACCTCATGCCTGTGTTCTTTTTCTTTATGTTCAACGATTATTCGGCCGGACTTAATTTTTATTATTTCATCTCGTTGTTCTTTAGCGCTGCGATAATGTGGACTTTGCGTAAGACAACTAATGACGAGAAGTTGCTAGCGATACTCGAAGCGCGTTATCAAGAGAACAAAAACAACCCTCAAAAGATGAGCGGGCTGGCCGCAAGGCTTGAAGCCATGCAGAAACAGGCTGAAGAATTGAAACGCCAGCGTGAGCAACAGGATAAAATGAGACCACGGAAATAATTTTTAATCTCTTAAGGGCAGGCTTGATGCCTGCCCTTATTCTAAAATAAACATGTTATGAATAAGACGATAATGGTTGCGGCCGCTCTTGCAATAGGCTGCAATTCAGTTAAAGCACAGGGGACTATGGACTTTATAGGGAAAAGCGACATCACGTTGAAAAGCGACCTGATGACTCCTGAAGCGTTATGGGCAATGGGACGCATCGGCGGACACCAAGCATCACCCGACGGCAAGAAAATCGTTTACCAAGTAAGTTATTACAGTGTAAAGGAAAACAAGAGTCACACTGTAATATACGTTATGGATTCTGACGGCAAAAACAATAAACTGTTGACTACCAGCGCAAAAAGCGAAAGTGATGCCGTATGGATTGCCGGCGGGCAGGAAATAGCTTTTCTTTGCGACGGCCAAATATGGACGATGAGTCCTGATGGTAGCGGCCGGAAGCAGCTTACCAATGATAAAACCGGCATCGACGGCTTTATGTTTTCACCTGACGGGAAGCGTGTTATATTGGTTAAGCAGGTACCATTCCATGAGAGCATAAAAGAAAATCCTTCTGATTTGCCAAAGGCTACAGGGCGTTTGATTACCGACATGAACTACAGGCATTGGGACGAATATGTTGAAACGATACCCCATCCGTTCCTTGCCGAAGTTACAGAAAGCGGTATCGGTGAAGGCGAAGACATAATGAAAGGCGAACCTTACGAATGTCCGGGCAAGCCGTTTGGCGGCATTGAGCAACTGGCATGGAGCCCGGATTCAAAGACAATAGCATACACTTCCCGTAAAAAGACGGGAGTACAGTATGCTGTTTCTACTGATACAGACATTTATGTTTATGACATCGCTACGGAAAAGACTGTCAATATTTGTAAACCTGACGGGTATGTTGAGCCTGAAATCGACCCTACAAAGTCGATGAAGCATCAGGCCGTCAACGCAGAAAGCAACCTGAAGAACAACCCCGGATATGATATAAACCCACAGTTTTCTCCCGATGGTAAGTATATCGCTTGGCAAAGTATGGCTCGGAACGGATATGAAAGCGACCGTAACCGCCTTTGCGTATATAACATTAACACCGGAGAAAAGACGTATGTTACCGAAACTCTCGATACCAACGTTGACGCTTTCTGCTGGGGCGGAGATTCTAACACGCTTTATTTCCTTGGTGTTTGGCACGGATGCGAGAATGTTTACCAGACTAACTTGAAAGGAGACGTGATGCAGCTTACCGACGGTTGGTATGACTACGGTTCCGTCCAACTGCTTAACGACGGAAAGAAACTGCTTGCCGAGAGGCACAGCATGTCGCAGGCTTCAGAGCTTTACGTAATCAATCCCTCCAAAAAGGAGAAACAGTCAAAGGTCGAGCAGATAACGTTTGAGAACAAGCATCTGTACGATCAAATGACGTTTGGCAAGATACAGCAGCGCTGGGTTAAGACCACCGATGGTAAGGAAATGCTTTATTGGATTGTCCTGCCTTCTCATTTTGACGAAACCAAGAAATATCCTACGCTTCTTTTCTGCGAGGGCGGGCCGCAAAGCCCTGTGTCACAGTTCTGGAGTTACCGCTGGAATATGCAGATAATGGCTGCCAACGGATATGTCGTCATCGCCCCTAACAGGCGCGGACTGCCCGGTTTCGGCAGCGAATGGAACGAGCAGGTGTCTGGAGACTGGACAGGGCAATGCATGAAAGACTACCTGACTGCCATTGACGATGCCTGCGAGAACCTGCCTTTTGTCGATAAAGACCGTCTCGGCGCGGTTGGCGCCAGCTTCGGAGGCTTCAGCGTTTATTATCTTGCGGGGCATCACGACAAGCGGTTCAAGTGTTTCATCGCCCACGACGGAGCGTTCAACCTAGAGTCAATGTACACCGACACGGAGGAGGCATGGTTCAGCAACTGGGAGTATGATGACGCTTATTGGAACAAAGACCAGACCGATAACGCCCGCAGGACGTATGCCAATTCGCCCCATAAGTTTGTTGACAAGTGGGACACTCCCATACTTTGCATCCACGGAGAGAAAGACTATCGTATCAATTTCAACCAAGGCATGGGTGCTTTCAACGCTGCCCGTATGCGCGGCATATCGGCCGAACTGTTGCTGTTCCCTGACGAAAACCACTGGGTGTTGAAGCCGCAGAACGGCATCCTGTGGCAGCGCACGTTCTTCAACTGGCTTGACCGCTGGCTAAAATAAGCACCTACCCCGTCCCCTCCCCAAGGGAGGGGCTTTGACTACCTTATAACATTCATTATTTCACACAACCACCTATTCCCGACAAATGCATTCCAAGACTCCCTCCCTTAGGGAGGGCTGGGGTAGGTTAAAACATCAAACAATATGACACATTCAATTCAGAAAACACTTCGTGATTCAGCCGCCACTAGGTGGATGGTGCTGTTTTTCCTTGCGTTTGCGATGTTCTGTTCTTATATTTTCATGGACATCCTCTCGCCGATTAAAGACCTTATGCAGTCTACCCGCGGCTGGGATTCAACCGCTTTCGGCACGATGCAAGGCTCTGAGACTTTCCTCAACGTGTTCGTTTTCTTCCTCATCTTTGCCGGAATAATCCTCGACAAGATGGGGGTGCGCTTCACGGCCGTGCTCTCCGGTGCGGTGATGCTGGTCGGGGCGACAATCAACTGGTATGCCGTTACCGAGTCGTTCATGGGCAGCGGCCTCGAGGCTTGGTTTAACAACAACCTGAACTACATACCCGGTTTCGACGAGCTCGGCATCTCGCCGTTCTATCTCGGTATGCCCGCCTCGGCCAAGTTTGCCGCCGTGGGTTTCATGATATTCGGCTGCGGTGTCGAGATGGCCGGCATAACGGTGTCCCGAGGCATCGTAAAATGGTTTAAAGGCCATGAGATGGCGTTGGCCATGGGTTCTGAGATGGCCCTTGCCCGCCTTGGTGTTGCCACGTGTATGATATTTTCGCCGGTGTTCGCCAAGCTCGGCGGCGACATCGACGTGTCACGTTCCGTTGCCTTCGGGGTTGTCCTACTGATGATTGCGCTTATCATGTTTATCGTTTATTTCTTCATGGATAAGAAGCTCGACGCGCAGACCGGCGAGGCCGAGGAGAAAGACGACCCGTTCAAGGTGAGCGACATCGGCAATATTCTGCGCAGCAGCGGTTTCTGGCTTGTTGCGCTCTTGTGCGTGCTTTATTACTCGGCCATATTCCCGTTCCAGAAGTATGCCGTAAACATGCTCCAGTGCAACCTCACGTTCACCGAGCTTCCTGCCGGTTCGTTCTGGGCAGGCAATACGGTTACCGTAATCCAATACATCATCATGCTCGTCGTAGCCGCCGCGGCTTTCGCCAGCAACTTCTCCAAGACCAAGTCCATGCGCACGCTTATGCAAGTTGTTGCCGTTGTCGCGCTCGTGGTGTTCTGTTATATGGGTTACATGCGCCAGAGCGCCGAGACGGTGTTCGCTGTGTTCCCGTTGCTTGCCGTCGGCATCACGCCTATTCTCGGCAATTATGTCGACCATAAGGGCAAGGCCGCTTCGATGCTTGTCATCGGTTCGCTGCTGCTCATCGCCTGCCACCTTACTTTTGCCTTCATCCTGCCTATGTTCAAGGGCAATGCCGTAGGCGGAGTCGTCGTTGCTTACGTCACTATCCTCGTTCTCGGCGCTAGCTTCTCGCTTGTGCCCGCGTCGTTGTGGCCAAGCGTGCCCAAGCTCGTTGACGCCAAGATAATAGGCAGCGCTTACGCCCTTATCTTCTGGATACAGAACATCGGCCTGTGGCTGTTCCCGTTGCTTATCGGTAAGGTGCTCGATAAGACCAATCCGCAGCTCGTCAGCGACCTGCAAAACGGTTTGATAACGCCTCAGGAGGCTGCCGTGTCTTACGATTACACTGCGCCCCTAGTCATGCTTGCCTGCCTCGGCGTGGCCGCGCTGCTGCTCGGCTTCGTGCTCAAGGTGGTCGACAAGAAGAAAGGTTACGGCCTTGAGGAACCGAACATCAAGGAAAATGAATAATGAAAAATGAAAAGTGAAAAATGAATAATGAAAAATGAATAATGAAAAATGAATGGTGGTAAATCTGTTTGCCATAACCTTTTAGGCATTTAGAACCCACTTTGTAACCAATTCATTTTCAATGTATTATAAAAGGCCGTGTTTTGCGTCGCAAA